>CAZDYB010000321.1:0-5551 GCA_964509045.1 uncultured Akkermansia sp. | reverse complement strand
ATTCCAACACCGACTCTCCGTCCTTCGACGAAAACAGGGCGCCCGCCATCCCCCCCAGGCCACCCTTCAGCATCGACATGGTCAAATCCAGGTCTCCACCACCTCCTCCTCCCGCTGGTCCCTTTCCGGGAACCGAAGACCCGTTCGGATCGGCAGGAAGACCGACACACCGTTCCCGCATCGCCTCACCCATCGCCTCCGCATCCGGCTGATACCGGGGGGACCGGGTACCAGCCCACACCGACGACTCGACTGAATGATAGCCACACGGGACTGCGCCGTTCCCGGAATCCCGATCCCTGGACCCCACCGCATACCGGCGGGCCTTCGGCCCATGGCCTTCATCCACCACCACATGGTTCGACCCGTCCGAATCCTGCCATACCAACCTGGGTCCCGGGGGAGCCGGGGGAAGCCGGGCAGGATCCGGGGTCCCTCCTTCTGGACACCCTCTCTCCAGTTGCCGGGAGATCGCAGCAAGTTGGTCGGGCTGATAGGGAGACGAAGGCATCTCGATGCCCACCAACTCCATTCGCCTGCTTTCGCCGACTCCGCTCTTCATGAAGCAATCCAATCGGTGAAAACCGGATTCAAATCCAACTCACGCCTGAAAATGGATGTTGGCGCCCGAAATGTTCACGTCCGCTCCCGCCTTGATGGTGAACCCAGCGGCGGAATCCCATCGACTGAGAATGCTCCCGGACCAGATGAGCGCTCCCGAAACCGAAGTGGCCAGCGCGCCGGTGATCGAGACAATCGGGGCAGAAACGCTGGCATGGATGCCCGCCGCCGTCGCGATGACCGTCCCGGACAGGGTGATGAAACCCGCCTGGTTCATGTGCAGGGTCGAAGCGCCGCATTGCAACGTGATCGAGGTCCCGGCCTTGATCAGAAGGGTGGTACCCACATCCACAACCTTGGCGACCTTGACCTTCTCATCCGCATTGCTCCCCACCTCCACCGCGAGGTTGTTCCCCACCTTGCATGTCGAATCATTTCCCACCGTGTCCTCACGGTCATTGCCCACCTGATGCACCTCATCGCGATGCGCCTTGAAATACAATCCCTCGGCACCCGCGGTGTCATTCAAGGTGATCTCATTCCCGCCTCCTCCGCCGGGGGTGCTCTGACTCCGGAGCGTCGTCATCATCGCCGCCTGGGCGATCCCTGACGGTTTGGCATTGCCCGGCTTCCCGTCGCGCCCCGCATTGCTCGCCATCGGCATCGTCGCCGCGTTGTAGACCCGCCCCGTGATGATCGGCCGGTCCGGATCGCCCTCGAGAAAACCGACGATCACCTCGCATCCCACCCTAGGGATGTTCAGCCCTCCATACCCCTTCCCCGCCCATGGCTGCGACACCCTCAACCAGCACGACGCCGTGTCATCCATCCGCTGATGCCGATCCCAAAAGAAATGGACCTTCACCCGGGCATGATCATCGACGTGGATCTCCTTCCCGGGCGGCCCCACCACCATCGCAGTCTGCTCACCGTGGATCACCGGCTTCGGCGTCACCCGGGGTGGTCGGTACGGGCGTTGCGCCGGGATCGCACTGAACCGATTCCGGAACATCACACCTCCCTCGTCCTCACCGGTCAGGTAGGCGGATTGATCGAAATCGATCCCCACCTGCGTGAGCAGGTATTCCCGGTTCTGGTCGGCCCGCGGATGTTCCTTCAACCGAAACGTGTGACCGGCTGCCATCCCGACGACGTCGCTCTCCCCACTGTAGACATCCTGCCCGGCCCCCAACTCCTCCGCCCGGATCCGCGCATACATTTCCCCTTCGCCCAACTGATCGTATTCCCCCGGATAATTGAACACCTCCCATTCATGACCAGGCACCCCGTCCACAAAACGGGCGCCGGCACTCAGGTCAGTCCTCGGCCGCAGGAAGTTGTACTCGGTGTGGAGATAGCTCGCCGGCCGGAGCTGCCTTTCCGCTTCCCAATGCCGTATCCGCTCCCGCTCGGATCCAGCCCGTTCCAGCGGATGCCACCCAATCTCCTCACACTCCGGTCGCGCCACATGCGCCGACGGCGAATCGGCCAGCACCAGGACATGACGGTCGGCCTCGTGCTCGAAGTAATAGGCCACCCCCTCCGTCTCCAGAAGCCGGCTCACAAAGTTGAACGCCGTCTCCCGATACTGCACGCAATACTCCACCTTCCGGTAACTGCGGGTCAGCTTGAGCCGATAATCGGTGAAACCAAATCGCCGGAATACCTCCTCCACAATCTCGATGACGGTCAACCCCTCCGGCGGCCGATGAAAAATCCGGCAGTCGGACGTCCGGGTCAGCAACCAAAGCCACGGCACCAACTCCGCTCGGTAACGCGCCCCGACCCTGTCCCCCGGTACCTGCACAAACCGGGATACCCAACCATGCAGGAATCTCTCGGTCCCATTCCCCGTGCTCATCCGGATCACCGCCTGCCGCCCCACCACCGCGTTGAAATCCACCGCATGGTTCGTGCTCGACAACTCCGCCACGTACAGGACTGGCCTCGACAACCCTTCCTCGCCCCTCACCCCCCTCAACAACAACACGTCCGGTGGAAGCAGGGTGCGGATCGAGCCAAACCGGTTGATCTGCGTCAGGTCCACATGCACCTCCCTCAATCCTCAGGAACACTCATCCCCACCCTCCTCATCCCCCGATCATCACCGTCGGAAGTCCGATCACCACCGATCCCCCGTGCGCCGTCATGTCGCCCATCCGCGCCGCCGGCTTCTTGCAGATCATCACCGTCATCGAACCTTTCACGATCGAATCCGGCGGCCCAACACACACGCACATCGAACCCACCGTCGCCGCTGGCATCCCGCCAATCAGCACCGTCGGCCCGCCCGGCGACGAAATCGGCCCGCCCACATGGGGAATCGGCGGAACCCCGGGGGTCACCATCGGGCATACATGCATGTCGGTGATTCGCGCGGCGGGAGGCATGGCGTGGATTTCTGAAGGCTCCCGACCGGTATAGCCCCCGACCCCGGAAAAGATCCAGCCCCATTTCCCCCGGTCACCGGGTTCCCGTGCATCCCGAAGTGGTTGGCGATCCACGACACCGACGCTGCGAAGGCAGGCGGATCTGTTGAGAGCCCGTCTGAAGGATCCGCAACCTTCGGCTGCATCGCGTCGGGGAAGGTTCAGTCCGGCCCCACCGGCCCGAAGGGTCGGAAAATCACAGCCCCGGGACTGAGGGAGTTCAGCGACCGATGCCCCGGGCAACGCATCACGAACCGACAATGCCCTGACAGGACGCCAGGGATTCGATCCGCCAACCGGCGAAGGGACGGTTCGGGTTCCCTTTCAGGGCACGAATCCGGCGCGGGCCACCCCAGGGCAACAGTCGCCAGGCTCCCGCAGCCCTGGGCTGGAATCCCGGTCCCCGTTGGGGACGCAGAAGGGATCGAGTACGAGTACGAAAGGAAGGCAGATCTCGTATCCCGCCGTCGTACTCGAGTGTCGCTTCCTTCAAGTTCCGGCCAGTCGCCACGCCTTCAGGATCCTGTTCGCCCCGCAACCATCGGCTCGAACCCGGAAGCCTTCACGCGATGAACCGGGGCAAGCGGATCGACTCAATCCGATTGAAACAACAGCGCCATGCTTGCTTCCCCACCGTGCGCTGCGGGAAATTCTCCCCATGGCCAACCCCGCCCCCTTGTCATCGGCGTCCGCCCAACCCGTGATCCCGGCACCGGTCCGTTACCTGGGGAACATCGCCAAACTCTCCGGTGCCTTCCATCAGGCCCGCGTCCGGTTCCCCGGCAATCCCGCCGGCGCCCTCGTCGGGATGGCCCGGCAGCTGGGTCATTCCTTGCCTCAATCCGACATCCAGACCATCGCCGCCTTCATCCTCGACACCCGTAACGGATGGCGTCCGGTGGATGATCGTCCCGGGATCACGCCTGCCGAAGAGGGGCGCTCCGCCCAACGCCTCGCGGACCGGGGCATCCTGGTGACCGCCCTCCATGCCGGTCGCTCAGGAGCTCCCGATCGCATCGCATTGGTTGCGCCGGGCGGGATGACCTCGGTCCCGGGAAGGTCCTCGACCCGGACCGCGCCCCGGTTCGAGGATTTCAGGATCGTTGAAGCGGGTTCGACAACGAGGTTTCCGACTCGCGGTTGGTGTTATCGGCAGGCACCCGCGTGGACATCGGTTGGTGTTTGATACCCCGGCTGGAACCCGGAGATCACGCCCACGAGTTCTTGCCCGAGGCGACATCCTTGCCGAGGTCGACGTAGGGTTGCTGGAGCTCGGCAGTCTTGGCATTCGCCTCGGGAGTGGGCGGCGGGGCGACCTCGGGGGGCTTGATCTCCGGTTGGGCGAACTGAGGCACCTCCAGTTGCGGTGCCTCGGGCTGGGGCGGGATCTCCGGGACGGGCGGGATCTCCGGGGACTTGGGCAGGCTTCCGTTGGCTTCGAGGGCGGAGGCCAACTGGACTGAATTCGCGGTGGCGTGCGGGGTGAGGCCCGGCGTGGCCGGCACGACCCCGCCGGGCGTCTCCGAAGACCACGCGGCACCCTGCGCCGCCCAGGCTCCCGGCCCGCTGTGATTGGCAGCGGCGGCAGCGGCGGCAGCCTGCGCCTGGCTGTCCGGACTTGGATTCTTCACCCAGCTCTCCGCTGCCTCCATCGCCTTGCGATCCGCCGGCGACATCGCCCCCTCGACCCGACGCGAACTCTGGGTGGCGTACCACACCGAATCCCGTTCCGGCATCCCATGGGCCAATCCCTTGATGGCTTCGCCGGACATCTTGTTCTGTTCCAGCGCATGGATGTACTCGCTGGAACTCATGCCGGGCTTCAACAACGCCTGGGCAGGCGGTTGCGGCTTCATCTTTGCCGCCAGGGATGCGGCATCCGGCGTCGTCAACCGCGGCAACGCCACCACCGGCTTCGGTCCCAGATTCATTGCCATGCTCATTGTTGGTATCCTCCCCGAATTCAGGCCGGTATTCCCCGGCCACGCCGCCCGTCCCCTCCCCAGTCATTGGAGGGCAGTTCCCGAAACACCGTATAAATATAGACTTCGCTCGAGCCCACCAACCAATCATGCCCGTCTGACTTCTGAATCTTCTCCTCCGCCAACTGCGGCGGCAGGACGGAGATGAAGGGATCATCCATCGCCGCCAGGGGTTGCCAGACACTGGTCGCCGCACCCGGCGCCGGATGCAGCCGGATCCGATACTGGAACACCGCATAAATGTCGCCAGTATCCGACGTGGTGACCTTGAGTGGCGTCGGCCGGGGCAACGACTTCGCGAACTTCCCCATGTTGGCTGGAACCAACGGAACCCAGCCGTCGTTGGCGGAAGGCTTGACCCCGATCCAGCCGACGATGGTGGAAGCCCCGTTCGGATAGCGCCGCTCAAAGTACCATCGGTAATCGGTCGTCCCTCCCACCTGCAGATTGCGCCAGTGCCCGTTCCACAAACGCTGCACCATCCGGGGAATCCACAACTCCGCCCCGACCGTGTCGCCGTCCAGCTTCATGGCATGCTCAAAACACACCAACCGATGGTACGCCCAGTACAGCCCGCCC
>CAZDYB010000320.1:0-5553 GCA_964509045.1 uncultured Akkermansia sp. | reverse complement strand
CACCCAATATGCGGTTGGGAGGAAGTTCCCCTTTGCACCGGTTCGGGTGGATTTGGGAGGATCGCGGGGATGAACTCCATTTTGAAGCAGGCAGCCCTGGGGTGGGTGGGCTGGGTGATGGCGGTGGGAACCGGGTCGGTTGTGCTGGGGCATGACACGGGCGGGGCGCATGACCATGCGCCCGAGGCGAAGCCCTTGCCGTTCGTGGTCGACACGACGGGACCGGTGAAGCTGACCGGGCCAAAGGTGAAACGATTTGACCAACCGGTGAGCGGGCAGGGGTACTGGGCATTCTCCCCGGTGGTGGGTGCGATGCCGGTGCCGGTGGAGGCCTTGCCGGTGTTGAAGGGGGCGCACGGGACACTGATCGTGGATCCAACGAAGGACGTGGTGTACTGGGGATTGCAGGATGTGGGTTGGGTGGGATTCAGCAATCGCCTGATGTCCTCCTGGGTCTTGCAGCAGGATGATGTTTTCAAGAAGGGCAACCTGCACGGGGCGGACATCCTCGCGCGTCGGGGCAAGGCGCCGCTGGTGGCGGCGGCGGACAATGCGCAGGGCGATGTCTATGTGAGTGACACCAGCTTTTCGAAGGCAGAGGTGGTTAAGATTCCGAAAGGCGGACCGTATGCCGATGGCAAGGGGTACGCACCGACGGATGTGGCGTTCGAGGGCGACAAGACGCTGTGGGTGACGGACGGATACGGGAAGGCCTACTTCATGTCGGCGGATGTGTCGCCGTTGCAGTTCCGTGGTGATTTCCACGGGGGCAAGGAGATGTCGAAGACGCCGCATGGCATCACGTTTGATTCGGCGAGCGGCACCTTGTTGATTTCCGCCCGCCCGGAGGCGCAGGTGCATCGGTGGTCGTTGAAGTCGCGCAAGATGATGGAGGTTCATGGATTGCCGGCGGGAAGCACGGTTTGCGACGTGGATGTCTGGGGGAATTATGTGTTGGCCGCCTGCCTGGATGGCCCCAAGGGAACTCCGGGTCCCCTGTATGTGATCGATCAGAAGCGCAAGGTGGTGGTGAGCACGATCAAGCCGAAGGAAGAGTTGGGTTATGCCTATGCTCAGCACCTGCATGATGCCTGCTGGTACGTGACCGGGACGGGCGCGAACCGCTCGGTCTATATCCTGTTCACCAGTTGGAATCCGGGTGGGATCGGGGCGTTGAAGCTGGTGAACGCCGAGTGAGGATTGGGTGCGGATGGGTGGCGTTGGTCTGGTTCAACATGCCTGGGAAAAAGTTCCAATCCCTGCGGGGGACGCTGCTGCTGGATGGCGGTGGTCTGGCGGGTTCGTGGTTTCAGCGGACGGTCCTGCTGGTCTGCGAACACAGTCCGGCCGGCGCCTTCGGCCTGGTGCTGAACCGGGTGTCCAAGCCAACCCTGGAAGATGCGGTGGACCCGGAGATACCCGAGCCGATCTGTCGCGAGCCCCTGTACCATGGCGGCCCGGTGCAGGAAGGCGTGTTGCAATTCCTCTATATGCCGCCGGGCACGGGTGCGGAACCGCCTTCGGGTAACATCATGGATGTGCTGCGGGTGGGGCGTCGCATGGAGGAACTGGAAGCGTTGGCGGCGGGTTGGACGGTTGGGTTGAAGCTCAGGTTGTTCGCCGGATATGCCGGTTGGTCGCCAGGCCAGTTGGACAGCGAACTTCAGCGGGGAGGGTGGCTGGTGCATCCGGCAGGGTTGAACCTGATCTTCGATGTCGAGCCCGCGGTATTGTGGCGATTCATCCTGAGGTCCCGGCCGAACTGGCAGGATCGGCTGCTGGCGGAGGCCCCGGAAGATCTGCGGTCGAATTGAATCCGGAGTTCAGCCATGGGCGTTGTTTTCTTTGCGGTCAAGGAGGAGGCGGCGCCCTGGTTGGAACGGAGGCGTCGGGCAGGGGACCTGGTGCGCCGGATGCAGTCCGCAGGCGAGGGAGTGATCGGATGGGAGGTCGGGATGCATCGGGTGTGGGTGACGGGGATGGGCGGAGTCCGGGCGGTTCGGGCGGCGCAAGGGGCGTTGGAAGGGGAAGTGGACTGGGTGTTGACCTGTGGATTTGCCGGGGGATTGAACCCGGGAATGTCGGTGGGAACGGTGATCCACGAGGCGGATCCGTGGTTTCCCATGTCGGTGGATTGGGTTGGGGCGGGATCGGTTCCCGGCAATTTCCACTGTGCGGACCGGGTGGCGGTGACAGTGGGAGAGAAGGCGGCTTTGCGGACGTCGACCGGTGCGGATGCGGTGGAGATGGAATCGGGAATGATCCGTGAACTGTGTCGGGCCCGGGGAATTCCCGGGGGAACGGTGCGGGTGATCTCGGATGGGGCGGACCGGGATCTGCCCCTGGATTTCAACGTCCTGATGACGGCGGATCACCGGATGGATTACGGGCGTCTGGCGATGACGCTGGTGCGGTCACCGGGACGGGTACCGGACCTGATGAGATTCCGCAGGGAACTGACGGCGGCGGCGGATCGGTTGGCGGGGGTGTTGGAAGCGGTGGTTCCGGGGATGGGCCACGAGAGGTCCTTCTGAAGGCGAGGGAACAACGGAAATTGATCCCCCGGCATCCTGCGGATTGGCCCCATTGCTCCTCCCCTCCCCGCCGAGCCCGGGTCGTCGGACGAGGGTGGGCACGACTGCTGTCCCCGACGCAGGACCGGCCTGGGTTCGACATTGTCGGCGGAGGCGTCACCTGTTGCTTGCACCCCCTTCAAGTTTTCTATAGCCCGGGAGCCGACAGAGCCAGATTTCCCTCCCTCGTCATGAATGCTCATCTCCCACGAAGCCGACGGTACCAGATCCTCGGTTTCACCCTCATTGAGTTGCTGGTGGTGATCGCGATCATCGCGATCCTCGCGGGCATGCTCCTGCCGGCCCTGTCGAAGGCCAAGGGCAAGGCGATCACCACGCAATGCCAGAACAACATCAAGCAGATCACCCTCGGCATGCACATGTACGTCGGGGACTTCAACGACTTCCTGCCTGAACCGAACTGGAACTCGCCGTGGACACGGCCGGGTTGGCTTTACGACGCCCGGTTGAATGCCCCGCCCGATCCCACCAGCCGCCGCTACTCCACCAACCGGGCCGACGCCTATCGTACCGGTCTTCTGTATCCCTATGTCAAAAGCCCGGATGTGTACCGTTGCCCGGCAGACCGCACCAACCGCCCCACCTGGCGTTCCCGCGCACAGAAGCTCTCCAGCTACCTCATGAACGGCTCCGTTTGCAGCTTCGGTTCCATCGCCCCCAACTCCCACAAGGCTTCCGCCTTCGATACCCAGGCCATCATCTTCTGGCAGGCCCTCGAAACCAACCCGGGCGATTTCAATGACGGCTCCAGCAGCCCCGCGGAAGGCATCACCCGACTCCACTCCTTCGGCACCACCGTCGGTGTCGTCGATGGCCACGTGGAATACCTCAAGACCGTCGAGTTCTATCGCCTCGCCAACATCCCCGGCAAAAACCGGCTCTGGAACAATCCTGCCACCCCCAACGGACGTTGAACCCAGTCCCCATGAAATCCTTTCCCGCCACACCGGCCACGGCATGGCTCGCCTGTCTGCTCCTCGTTTCGGCCTGCTCCAAACCTGACCCTGCTGCAGAACTCGAGAAGACCGCCACCGTCCTGGAGTCGGCACCCGCCGAATCGACCCCCGACGGCACACCCGCCGTCGCCCCCGCTCAACAGCTCCAGACTGCGATCGAGGATTACAAGGCGGGCAAGATGGAGGATGCCGTCACCCGCCTCCAGCTGCTGCGCGCTGCCTCCACCCTCAGCCCCGAACAACGCATCGCCCTGCAGGACAGCGTCGCAACCGTCATGGCCGAGATCTATGTGCTCGCGGAAAAGGGGGACCCGCGTGCCATTGCCGCCGTTGCACAGTACGAGAGAATGCAGACCCGTCGGTAAACCCGCCCTGTTCCCGGCAGTCCTGGCTGGAGCCAGGCGGGTGACGGGGTGCGGCTCACACGCCGCCACGAAGGAGGTGAAGGCACGACCTTGCGGAACCTGACGGGGAATCGGGTGGCCGGGGTTGGTCGGGTTCGTCTCTTGCGGAGTCGGGCAACGCGCGGGAAGGATGTGGTCATGCAGGTGGAATTGCCCGGGCGTCTGGTCCAGGTGTTGGAAGGGACACCGGAACTGTCGCGGGCCTATGTGGTGGGTGGATCGGTGCGGGACGCGTTGCTGGGGCGGGGTGTGAAGGACTTTGATCTGGAGGTGTTCGGGATTGGGTATGGGGAGCTGACCCGGGCCTTGAAGCGGTGGGGGAGGGTGGATGTGGTGGGACGTTCCTTCGGGGTGGCGAAGCTCTCGATGAAGGATGGGGAGCAGTACGATTTTTCGTTGCCCCGCCGCGATTCGAAGGCGGGGCCGGGGCATCGCGGATTCGAGGTGGACCTGGATCCGGACATTTCCCTGGAGGAGGCGAGTGCGCGACGCGACTTCACGATCAATGCATTGCTGTACGATCCGCGTCGGGACGAGATCCTGGATTTTCATGGAGGGGTGGCGGATTTGCGGGACCGGCGGCTGCGGCATACGGGACCGGCGTTTGTGGAGGATCCGTTGCGGGTGCTGCGTGGGATGCAGTTTGTGGGTCGATTCGACCTTGAAGCGGATCCGGAGACGGTGGCGTTGTGTCGGTCGATGGCGGGGACGCACGGGGAACTGGCGATGGAACGGGTGCGGGACGAGTGGTGGAAATGGGCGGTGAAGAGTGTGGCGCCCGGGCGTGGGCTGCGGTTTCTGGAAGCGACGGGTTGGTTGCGGCATTACCCGGAGTTGTCGGCCCTGGTGGGGGTGGAACAGGATCCGGACTGGCATCCGGAAGGCGATGCGTGGGTGCACACGCAGCATTGCCTGGATGCGTTGGTCACACTGCCGGAATGGGGTGGGGCAACGGAAGCGGTTCGGGTGGTATGGGCGATGGCGGTGTTGCTGCATGACACGGGCAAGGCGACGCATACGCGGCGTGAGGTGCGGGACGGGCGGGAGCGGGTGGTTTCGCCGGGACATGACGTGGCGGGGGGACCGTTGGCGGAGGCATTCCTGGGCCGGTTGAAGCCGCCGAATGCAGTGGTGGAGCGGGTGGTGCCGCTGGTGTTGAACCACATGGTGCATCTCGAATGTTGCACCCCGCGGGCGGTGCGACGTCTGGCCCGGAGACTTGAGCCGGCATCCATCCGGGATCTGGCGGTGGTGATGACTGCGGATGGGTCTGGGCGCCCGCCGAAACCGCGGGGTGAGACGGCGTTCGTGCGGGAGTTGAAGCGGTTGGCGGAAGAGTTGGCGTTGGAAGCGCAGGCACCGCGCCCGATCCTGCTGGGGCGTCATCTGCTGGCGCGGGGTCGGGTGGGTGGACCTGGGATGAAGGTGTTGTTGGAGCGGGCGTTCGAGGCGCAATTGGACGGCGAGTTTGCGGATCTGGCCGGGGCGGAACGGTGGTTGGATGCCGAATTGGCGAAGGAATGAAAACGGGGGCCGATGGCCCCCGTTGCGTGAAAGTTGAATGGAATCCCGCGGGGGGATCAGGTGTCTTCGAGGGCG
>CAZDYB010000319.1:2967-5555 GCA_964509045.1 uncultured Akkermansia sp. | reverse complement strand
TTGCCCTGGATTGCGTGGTGGGATCCATCCGAGAGGTGGAATGGCGACAGGTGCGACCCAACTTCTTCGTGGTGTTTCCCGACGGCGCACTCGAAGCCGCGCCATCGATGCACATCCTGGCCACCTCCATCTCCAACGCCACCGAGTCCGCCAACCTCCAGCGCGAGATCGTCCGCGAATTCCCCAACGTCTCGGTCATCGACCTCACCCTCGTCCTTTCCACGGTGGAAGGCGTGATCTCCAAGATCTCCCTCGCCATCCGGTTCATGGCCCTCTTCACCATCGGCACCGGCATCATCGTGCTCGCCGGCGCGGTCGTCACCGGTCGCTGGCAACGGATGCAGGAAGCCATCCTGCTCCGCACCCTCGGTGCTTCCCAGGCCCAGATCCGGCGCATCCTGATCGCCGAATACGCCGGACTCGGCCTGCTCGCCGCCCTCACCGGATCCCTGCTCGCCCTCGGCTCCGGTTGGGCCCTCGCCCATTTCCTCTTCAACATCCCCTTTCACATCCGCCCCGCCGACCTCCTCCTCACCCTCGCCGCCGTCCCACTCCTCACCGTCATCGTCGGGCTCGCCGCCAGCCGCGGAATCAGTTCCCATCCCCCTCTCGAAATCCTGCGTCGCGAATCCTAGTTCCCCTCATGAAATCCCTCTGGCGCCTGTTCCTCCTGCTCGCCGTCGTCACCGCCCCGACCGCACTCGCGCAGTCCGGGCTCAAGACCCGCAACGTCATCCTCATCACCACCGACGGTCTCCGTTGGGAGGAACTGTTCCGCGGGATGGATCCCGAACTGGTCAACCGCCAGTACGGCAATGTCTCCGATACCAACGCCCTGCGCGCCCAGTTCCTGCGCGACACCCCGGAGGCAAGCCGGGCCGCCCTCTTCCCCTTCCTCTGGGGCACCGTTGGCAAACAAGGCCAGCTCTGGGGGAACCGCGACAAGAACAGTTCGATGCGCCTGGGCAATTCCCGGCACTTTTCCTATCCCGGCTACAACGAGTTCCTCACCGGCTTCCCTGATCCCGCCATCGATTCCAACGACAAGAACCTCAACGTCAACACCAACGTCTTTGAATGGCTCCATGGCCAACCCGGCTTCAGGGGCCGCGTCGCTGCCGCGGTCAACTGGGATGTCCTCCCCTGGATCCTGAACGCACCGCGCGCCGGTTTCCCCGTCTGGAGCGCCTTCGATGTCCCCCAGGGCACCCGACGCCTGCCCGTCCCCGAGGCCCTCAACGAAATGACCGACTACAGCCACACCATCTGGTCTTCGGTCCTGCTCGACACCTTTACCGGCTACGCCGCGCGTCATGCCGTCCGCGAATTCAAACCCCGCGCCCTCTACGTCTCGCTGGGCGAGACCGATGACTGGGCCCATGAAGGTTCCTATGAACGCTACCTGTGGGCCGCCCATCAGTTCGACCGCTTCCTCTCCAGCCTCTGGCAACTCTGCCAGTCCATGCCCGAGTACCGCGATTCCACCACCTTCCTCATCTCCACCGACCACGGTCGCGGCCCCGCGCCCATCGCCTGGAAAAGTCACGGTCGCGAGATCGCCGATTCCGCCTGGCTCTGGTTCGCGGTGATCGGACCCGACACCGCCCCGTTGGGTGAACGCAAGGATACCCCCCTGGTCCTCCAGGCACAGATCGCCGCCACGGTCGCCGGGTTCCTGGGCAAGGATTTCAACGCCGCCTCGCCCAAGGCCGCCAAACCGTTCCCCGAGGTGATCGGACGTTGAATTCCAGCGCCGCACTCCGGCTCTCCCGTCCAGCCCGATGAAACGATCCGTCCCCCGGCTCCGACCCGATCCCGATCCTTTGGTCGGGCCGTTGCTGCACTGGTTCGCCCGGGAGGCCCGCGATCTTCCCTGGCGCCACACCACGGATCCCTACGCGGTGTGGGTTGCCGAAATCATGTTGCAACAGACCCAGGTCGCCACCGTGATCCCGTATTGGGAACGCTGGATGAAGGCGTTTCCGGACATCGCCACCCTGGCCGCGGCCGCCACTGACGACGTCCTCAAGCTCTGGGAAGGGCTCGGCTACTATTCGCGCGCCCGGCATCTCCAGGAGGCCGCACGCCGGATCCTCGCCAGTGTCCACGGGGAATTCCCACGCACCGCCGCCGAACTCCTCGATCTCCCCGGCATCGGCCGTTACACCGCCGGCGCCATCGCCTCCACCGCCTTCAACGAACCCGCTCCCATCCTCGACGGCAATGTCATCCGCGTCCTTACCCGGATCCATGCCTTGCCCGGTGATCCCCGCGGGAAGGACCTGAACAACCATCTGTGGAATCTCGCCACCGATCTCGTCGTCGCCGCCGATTCCATCCCGGTGCGTCAGGTTCCGAAACCCCGTGCCCCCCTGCGTCTGGCCGGCGCCTGTTCCCAGCTCAACCAGGCCCTCATGGAACTCGGCGCCACCGTCTGCACGCCGCGCAATCCGCGTTGTCCCGAATGCCCCGTCTCCGTCCATTGCCAGGCCCGGCAATCCGGAGGGATCGAACGGTTCCCCGAAATCCCCGCACGTCCCGTCATCACTCCGCGCACCCTCGCCACCGTCCTTTGGTGTCAGGACAAC
>CAZDYB010000319.1:0-2957 GCA_964509045.1 uncultured Akkermansia sp. | reverse complement strand
TCACGGCCGATGGTTGGTCCGACGTCGACCCGACGATGCCGTCAATGGCGGGTTCTGGGAGTTTCCCAACATCGAATGCAGCCCGGATCAGGATCCCGCTTCGGCATTGACTGCATGGCTGCGGATTCCTTCCCCGGCCTTGGTTCCCGCCGGAACCCTGCGCCATTCCATCACCCGTTACCGCTTCACCCAGCACCTGTTCAAGACCGTCGCCATACCCGGCCCCAGTCTTCCCGCCGGCGAACTGCTCTGGGTCAATTCCGCTGAACTGGCCGCACTCGCACTCACCGCCGCCCATCGTCGTCTCATCCCCACCCTCGCCCAACCTCCCGCCGACCGCCCCGCCCGGATCCGTCGCTGATCCCAGCCACCCCTTTGACCCGCCCGTTTCCCCCTGCTGAATGCATCACGAAACCCTCCTGCCCAATGGCCTCCGCGTCGTCACCGCCGAGATGCCCCACATGGCCTCCGTCGCCATTGGAATCTGGGTCGGCGTCGGCGGCCGTCACGAACCCGCGCGGCTCAACGGGATCTCCCACTTCATCGAGCACCTGCTCTTCAAGGGCACCAAACGGCGTTCCGCCGCGCGGATCTCCGAGGCGGTGGAAGGGATCGGGGGCTATCTCAATGCCTTCACCGACGAGGAACACACCTGCTTCTATGCCCGGGCACACGGCGACCGATGGCCCGGACTTCTCGATGTCCTCGCCGACATGTTCCTCAACTCCCGACTCGATCCCGATGACATCCGGAAGGAACGCGCCGTCATCCTGGAGGAACTCGCCATGTACCGGGATCAACCCGGTGAACTGGTCCACGATCTCCTCAACGAAGCCCAGTTCCCCGACCATCCCCTCGGTCGCCCGGTCATCGGTACCCGCGCCTCCCTCCGGCGTCTGCACCGGTCCGACTTCATCTCTTACCTCGGTTCGCATTACACCACCGGCGCCACCCTCATCGCCGCCGCCGGCAACATCGCCCATGCCGATCTCCTCCGTTACGTGACCGATCTGGCCCCGGCCTTCCGGTCCGGGGCGCGACCGGCGTTTGAACCCTTCGACCGTCCACCCGCCGGTCCCCGTGTCCGACTCCATACCAAGGCCACGGAACAAACCCACCTCGGGCTCGGGGTGCGCACCGCCTCCCGACACGATCCCCGGCGCCACGCCCTGCGCCTGCTCAATGTCGTCCTGGGCGAGAACATGAGTTCACGCCTGTTCCAGGTCATCCGCGAGACCCACGGCCTCACCTACAACATCCAGTCCAGCCTTTCGGCCTGGGCCGATACCGGCGACATCGTGGTGTCGGCCGGACTCGATTCCTCCGAACTCGAACGGACCCTGCGCCTGGTGATCGGTGAGTTCGACCGGTTGACCGCCCGTCCACCCGGGTTGGCCGAAGTCCGACGCGCCCGCGACTACGTCCTGGGCCAGTTCGATCTCAGCCTGGAAAGCACCGAGAACCACATGATGTGGCTGGGTGAACAGTGGCTGAACCACGATTCCTTCACCCCACCCGTCACCATCCGCGACCGCATCGCAGCCGTCACCCCGGCCGCCATCCACCGCACCGCGCGCGATTTCCTCACCCCACCCCACCGGACGCTGGCGTTGGTTTCACCCCGCGATTCCGACCGCGGCCTAGCCCGGATTCTAGGAGATCGTTAGGATTGCCCTCAACATGACACCCGCCGATGCCGCCCTGCTCCTCGACCGCTTCCAACGCGGCGAGGTTCCTCGCGACCAGGTCCTGCACGCCTTCCAGGCCGCCCCCGTGTCCGACCTCGGCTTTGCCGTCGTCGACACCCATCGCACCCTTCGCAAGGGTTTTCCCGAGGTCATCTTCGGCGCCGGCAAGACCCCCGAACAACTCGTCGCCATCGCTGAACGGATCCTCGCCGCTGATCCCCGCGTCCTCGCCACCCGCGTCACCCAGGCCCATGCCGACGCCCTCCTCGCCCGGTTCCCCCACGCCATCCACCACACCACAGCCCGCTGTCTCACCGTCGAGAACGTCCCCCTCGCCAAACGACCCGGCACCATCGCCGTCGTCGCCGCCGGCACCACCGATCTCCCCGTCGCCGAGGAAGCCGCCCTCACCGCCGACTTCATGGGCAACCATGTCCAACGCATCTACGACGTCGGCGTCGCCGGCCTGCACCGCCTGCTTCGTCGCCTCCCCGATCTCCAGGACGCCTCGGTCCTCATCGTGGTCGCCGGCATGGAAGCCGCCCTGCCCTCCGTCATCGGCGGACTCATCGCCCGTCCCATCATCGGCGTCCCCACCAGCGTCGGTTACGGCTCCCATTTCAATGGCCTCACCGCCCTGCTCGGCATGCTCAATTCCTGCGCCAGCGGCCTCACCGTCGTGAACATCGACAACGGCTTCGGCGCCGGTTACGCCGCCAGTTCCATCAACACCCTCGCCCACGAATCCGCAGCCCGTTCCACCCCGTGAAAGCCCTCCACTTCGACACCTCCGCCGGCGTCTCCGGCGACATGTTCGTCGGCGCCCTCATCGATCTCGGCGTCGATCCCCGCGAACTCGAACGCCAACTCCGCCTGCTGCCCGTCCAAGGCTATCACTTGCACACCGCCCGACGCTCCAAGTCCGCGATCCAGGGCATCAAGTTCGATGTCCACCTCGAAGGCACCCCCTGCAACGAACCCGGACACGACCACTCACACGACCACGGGCATGAACACACACATGAACACGGCCATACGCACGGACATGATCACGACCATGGCCACACCCGGGATCATGCTGCCATCCGTGCCCTGATCCAGGGCAGCGGGCTCAATGACTGGGTCCGGTCCCGCGCCCTCTCCGTCTTCCAACGCATCGCCGTCGCCGAAGGCAAGATCCACGGAGTCTCACCCGATCACGTCCATTTCCACGAGGTTGGCGCCGTCGATTCCATCGTGGACATCGTTGGGGCCTGCATCGGACTCGAT
>CAZDYB010000318.1:0-5595 GCA_964509045.1 uncultured Akkermansia sp. | reverse complement strand
TGGCCACGGCGGTCAGCAGGCTGAGGTCGTCCTGCGTGAATGGGGGACCCGGTTCGAAGCGATCCACCAGCAATGCGCCGGACGCCTGACCATCGCTCCCATGCAGGGGCACACAGGCGAAGGATTGAACTCCCATGACTCCCAGCGTCAATCCCGCGGCAGCAAGGTCGCCAGCCTCCCGGGATGCAATGATCCCAACGTTCTCCGAGGTGACCCGGCCAAGCACCGAACGACTGAAACGCCGATTCGGAGAGGATTCCCCCGCCCGGTTGAAGGCTCCGGCGACCTGCGACGCCTCTCCAGTCCCGTCGATCAGCATCACCCGGTCGGCGACGGGAAACAGGGTGAACAGATGACGTGCGACTCCCAGGAAGATCCCCTCCGGATCGTTGACCCCTCCCAGGCTGGCGGTCAGGTCAAGCACCGCCCTCAGCTTGCGTCCCGCCGCGTTGTCGAAGAGTTCCTGTCGGGCCGACGACATCAGCTTCTGGTTGAGCACGGTGGCGCCGACCTCTTCCTCGCCGGAGCTGAACGCGAGCGTGAAGGGGCCAGCCTTGATCTGATCACCGTTGCGCAACACCCAGGGTTGGAGGATCCGAAGTCCGTTGACGTAGGTCCCGTTGCTGCTGCCAAGATCCTCGACATACCATCGCCCCTCACTCAGGCGTATCAGGAAATGGCGACGACTCACGCCACGGTCTGCGAGCGGGATCCCGGACTCGGGTCCACGACCCGCAACCAACTCGTCCCGCGTCAGGTCGTGGAGGCTGAGCGCAGGCCCTTCGATGACCTTCAGTTGGGGTGACTTCGACATCTTCGACAAGGTCAGGAACCAACCCTGACCATCATGGTTTGGACGCTAGGGATCGGTGCTGCCGATTGGAACAACCGAATGGCCAGCAAATGACGCCGTCTGCGCGCCTGCCGGTCCCACCCCTCGCCGCTCCGACCCTTCCCCTTTCGCGTCCTTTCGTGTCCCACGGAGCGGCGATCTCCGGTCGCCGTCCCATTCAAAAGACGAACAACCCTCGCCACTCCCACCCGTCCCCTTTCGCGTCCTTTCGTGTATTTCGTGGTCCCCCTTCCCCATCGGTGGTTGAACCACGAAACACACGAAACACACGAAAGGGAGCCCGACGTTCCCGACCCAGCATCCGACCCGATCCAGGGGGACCGCCGATGCCCACTTGTCGTGGATCCCAGATCTTCCCCATTCAAACGACGAACAACCCTCGCCGATCCGATCGAAAGTGGTCTCTCGACCGAAGCGTTCTTGAAATGCCCTGCCGCCCGACTAGAACAGGAACGTTGCGACGCGCCCGGTTCATCCTGACGTTCCTGTTGGTCACCTTCTGGGTGCCCGGTTCCTCGCACGCCTTCCTCCAGTTCGCCGGCCTCATCCATGTCCAGCATGTCGGACATGGCGTGTCTGAACCGACCGCCGGGATTGGTCCGGCTTGTCCCCACGGAGCGTCCGGACCACACGAGCACAACGACAGCAATCACTCCCTCGCCGATGGCGCCTGTCTCCTGGCCCTGACCGATCCAACCTCCGGCTTCTGTCCGCCGATCCTCCCAGCACCACCCTTTCCCGGAATCACCAGTGTCGAACCAGCGGATCACCCGGTGGACCAACTCCATTCCGGATTGGCGCCGCCCAGCACAGCTCCGCCCGATCTCACTCCCCGCTGGCGTTTCGACCTCCGCGTCTCCCTTCCGGCCCGGTCTCCTTCCCCTGCTTCCTGACCGTCCTTCCCGGACGGCCTTCGGACACCTTCCCCGGTCCGAAGCGTTTCCCACACACGACACGTCGACCCGAATCCGCTCCGGGTCACGGCCCGGTTTCCGGGTGATTTGAGCGGAGAATCCTGAAGCGGTTTTTCCAGTTCCCCATGAAATGTCTCTCTCTGGCCCGGTGGCGTTCCACCGGCCTCCTCCTGCTCACCGGGGCCGTCCTGTGGACCGGTTGCACCCGATCCGATGCCGACAAGGACCCCGATCACCCCCATGACGAGGATCGGACAGCCCAGATCACGGTGTGGAGCGATGCCTACGAAGTGTTCGCCGAGCATCGGATCCCCGTCGCGGGAAAACCCACCCCGTTCATCACCCATGTCACCGATCTCCTCACCCAGGAACCCCGTCGCGAAGGTCCCGTGACCTTCCAGGTGCGACAGGGCGACGTCGTCCTTGAAAACCTCCAGGCCGGCCCAACCGATCCCGGCATCTACAACCCCGCCCTACAATTCACCAACCCCGGTGATTGGCAGGTCACCCTGCTCAACCCTTTGCCAGGCACTCAGACAAACCTCTCCCCGGTACAGACACCGAAAGGGTTGTCCAACTTGGAACCGTAAAGGTCCACGCCGATTCCGAAGCCGCTGCCCATTCACCCCTGCCTTCCCCCCCCGAAGGCGTCACCTTCCTCAAGGAACAGCAATGGCGGATCCTCGTCCGCACCGAAGCCGTAGCCCGTCGTCCACTCACCGAACGGATGGGAGTTTCCGCCCAGGTCCGCAGCCGACCCGGTTCCTCCGCGACTGTTGTCGCCCCGATCTCCGGTCAACTGATCCCCACCGACCCCGCGCCACCGATCCAGCTCGGTCAACGGGTTGAAGCCGGCCAGTTGCTGGGACTCCTTCGCCCCAACTTCTCCGAGGCTGCCGCCCGCCTGATCGACGCCCGCGCGGCCGTTGCCTCCACCCAGGCCGCCCTTGACCAGGCCGAAACCGCCCATGCCCGCATCCAGCAACTCGCCGTCAACCAGGCGAAATCACTCCGGGAAGTCCAGGAATCCGCCGCCACCCTCGAATCCGCCCGGGCCCGGCACACCGCCGCGCTCGGATTGCTGAACACCTTTCAATCCGCCCCCGGCAAAAGCCCCGCCGACGCACCCCTCCTCATCGAATTGCGCGCCCCCATCGCCGGCATCCTCGACTCACACCTTGCCGGCGTGGGCGAAGTGGTCGCCGCCGACCAACCCCTGTTCCACGTGCTCGATTCGCGGACAGTCTGGGTCGAAGCCCGCATTCCCGAGTCCAGCCTTCACCAACTCGGCACCGGTCATCACGCCATCCTCCAGTTCCCCGGCCAACGCGGTTCATCCATCCCCGTGACCGGTGACGGCATCGGCCACGTGGTCGCCCTCGGTGGCACGGTTGATCCCCACACCCGCACCGTTCCCCTGACCTACGAACTCCACAATCGCGCCGGCCTGCTGCGCCCCGGGCAGAGCGTGACGCTGCAGATCGCCACCGCCCCCGTCGAGGAAGCCGTCGCCGTTCCCGAAAGCGCCCTGGTCGATGAAGGCGATGAACTGGTCGCCTTCGTCCACGTGTCCGGCGAGACGTTCGCCAAACGCACCGTCCGGACCGGGATCCGCGACGCCGGTCTCGTCCAGATCCTCAACGGCCTCCAGGTCGGCGAACGCGTGGTCACCCGGGGCGCCTATGCCATCCGGCTCGCCTCCATCTCCGGAGTCATCCCCGCCCACGGCCACAACCACTGATCACCTCATGGACCGACTCATCCATTGGGCCCTGACCAACCGCACCCTCGTGCTGGTCGCCGCCTTGGTCCTCACCGTGGCCGGATTCCGCACCGTCTCCCGGATGCCGGTCGATGTCTTCCCGGACCTCACCGCGCCCAGCGTCACCATCCTGACCGAGGCCCATGGCATGTCGCCCACCGAGGTGGAGACCCAGGTGACCATTCCCGTCGAGACCGCCGTCAACGGGTCCGCCGGTGTCCGACGCGTCCGGTCCGCCACCAGCGTCGGCATCTCCGTGGTCTGGGTGGAATTCGACTGGGGCACCGACCTGCGCGACGCCCGCCAGACCGTCGGGGAACGGCTCGGAACCATTGCCACCATCCTCCCGCCCGAAGTCGAACGTCCCGTCCTCGCCCCGCCTTCCTCCATCATGGGCGAAATCCTTTTCATCGCCCTGACCTCCGACCGCCATTCCCCCACCGAACTGCGTTCCCATGCCGATGTCCATCTGCGACGTCGACTGTTGGCAGTGCCCGGAGTTTCCCAGGTCACGCCGATCGGTGGCGGGCAAAAGCAGTTCGAAGTGCTGATCAACCCGGCCGCGTTGCAGGCCCAGGACATCACCCTCGACCACGTCGTGCGCGCCCTAGCCGAGGGAAACGAGAATGTCTCCGCAGGCATCCTCAACCAACGCGGTTCCGAATGGCTCGTCACCGGCATGGGCCGTCTCCGCTCCCCCGACGACATCGGCGCCACCGTCGTCGCCGCCCGCAAGGATGTCCCCGTCCTCATCCGCGACCTCGGCGAAGTCCGCATCGGCCAGGCCCAGAAACGCGGCGAAGGATCTGCCATGGGTCAACCCGCGGTGATCCTCGGCATCCAGAAGCAGCCGGGAGCCAACACCCTCGACCTGACCCGCCGCCTGGATGCCGAACTCGACCTCCTCAAGGCCAACCTGCCGCCCGGCATGAAGCTCCGGACCGACATCTTCCGGCAATCCGACTTCATCTCGGTCGCCGTGCGCAATGTGCAGAAGGCTCTGCTGGAAGGCGTGATCCTCGTGACCCTCGTCATGCTGCTCTTCCTCGCCAACCTGCGCGCCACCCTCATCACCCTCACCGCCATCCCCCTGTCCCTCCTCACCGCCGTCCTCACCCTCCAATGGTTCGATGCCTCCATCAACACCATGACCCTCGGCGGCATGGCCATCGCCATCGGCGCACTCGTCGATGACGCCGTCATCGATGTCGAAAACGTCTTCCGTCGCCTGCGCGATCATCATCGGCGTCCCACCGCCAACCGTCCGCCGCTCCTGAAGGTCGTCTTCGATGCCAGTGTCGAGATCCGCAGTTCCATCGTCTTCGCCACCCTCATCATCGCCCTCGTCTTCGTCCCCATCTTCTTCCTCGACGGCGTCGAAGGGCGCCTGCTCCAACCCCTCGGCGTCGCCTACCTCGTCGCCCTCGGCGCCTCCCTCATCGTCGCCGTCACGGTCACGCCCGTCCTCTGCCTCCTCCTGCTTCCCGGCAGCAAGGGCGTCCTCGCCGAACACGAACCCGCCCTCGTCCGCTGGCTCAAGTCCCGGTACCAACCCATCCTCGACGTCGCCCTCGCCCATCCCGCGAAATTCACCGTGCCCGCCGTCCTCGCCCTCGGCATCGCCCTGCTCACCACCCTCCGCATGGATCGCGCCTTCCTCCCCGACTTCAACGAAGGCTCCCTCACCGTCAGCATCGTCACCCTTCCCGGCACTTCCCTCGCCGAATCCGACACCCTCGGGCGCGCCGTCGAAGGCATCCTCATGGAATTCCCGGAAGTCGTTTCGGTCGCCCGCCGCACCGGTCGCGCCGAACTCGACGAACACGCCCTCGGCGTCGAGTCCGCCGAGATCGATGTCAGCATCACCCGCCGTGACCGTTCCCAGGCCGAGTTCCTCCAGGCCCTGCGCCTCGCCCTCGCCAATGTCCCCGGCATGAACATCACCATCGGCCAACCCATCTCCCATCGCATCGATCACATGCTCTCCGGCACCCGCGCCAATATCGCCGTCAAGATCTTCGGCCCGGACCTCCACCAACTCCGCACCCTCGCCGAGTCCGCCCGCA
>CAZDYB010000317.1:0-5639 GCA_964509045.1 uncultured Akkermansia sp. | reverse complement strand
TGGGTGGCCGGGTGGTGTTGGAACGGTTGTTGTCGCGCTTTTACGATTCGGCCCGGGCGGACGCGGTGCTGGGGCCGGTCTTTCTGGAGCACGTCGATGACTGGGAAAGCCATCTCCAGACGGTGGCGAACTTCTGGTCCAATCACACGGGTGGGCCGGTGCTGTATCGGGGTGGCATGGGCCGTCACCTGCGCCTCGGTTTGAAACCTGAACATTTCGAGCGCTGGCTGCGGTTGTGGGGGGAGAATGTGGATCGCGAGGTGGATGCCGGGTGTGCGGCTGAACTGAAGGCGATTGCGGCGAATGTGGCCGAGAACCTTCAGGCGATGGTGGCCAATGTGTCGGCTCTGGGAATCGGGCGCAGGCCGGCCGGGTAGAGGACGGCTTGATCCGGGATCGGGATTGAGTCGGGTGAAGCGGGGAAGTTGGATGGGGGCATGAAGGTGGAACTGAGGTTGAAGGAACTGGGGATCGAGGTGCCGACGGCACCCGGTGCGGTGGCGGCCTATGTGCCGTGGGTGCGGACCGGCAATCTGGTGTTCACCTCGGGACAATTGCCTTGGCGCGATGGCGTGTTGTTGCACGTGGGTCGACTCGGTGCGGAGCTCACGGTGGAACAGGGCTATGCCGCCGCACGTCAATGTGCGTTGAATGTCATCGCCCAGTTGAAGGCCGCGACCGGCGACCTGGATCGCGTGCGGCGGATCGTGCGGGTGGAAGGCTACGTCCATTGCGCCCCCGGCTTCCGTGGACATCCGCAGGTGTTGAACGGGGCATCGGACCTCTTCAATGCCGTGTTCGGTGAGGCCGGTGTCCATGCGCGACTCGCAGTGGGGATTTCGGACATGCCCCTGGATGCGGCGGTGCAGGTGATGGTGACGGCGGAGGTGGGGGATTGAGGGGGCTTTTCCGCCGTGGCGGATGAGGATGGAGACCTTCCGCATGCGTTCCGTGGCCATTCGTTTCGTTGTCAGCGCAGCAATCGCCTTTGCGGCGGGTTCCCTGTATTTGCTGCAGGGCTCTGTCCTGAGCGCGGCGGCTGCGCCCTGGCTTTGGGTCTTTCTTTTGGAAATCGAAGCGATCCGGCCCACTTCTCCTCTGCTCCTGTTCCTCGCCACAACGCTGTTGTTGGCGGTTGGCGCGGTACACCGTCGTGCAGGTTTCATCATCGCCGGTTGGTGCCTGTTGAACGTGGCGTTGGCCTTGGCCATGAACTTCCAACTTTATTCGAGCTGACCCTGGGGGGAGGGGGTTCGAAATTTGGAATCGCCCAGCGGATGCGCCTGGGATCATCGTGAGGCATGAAGCGCCGGGTAGTTCTGCCCATCATGAGCATTTCAAAGGGGTTCGCCGAGGCGGATGCCCGTGAGCGCGAGTACTGGCATTCGCGCTCGCCACAGGAACGATTCTGGCACCTCGAGTATCTCAGGGAACTGAACTATGGACCCTCGCCGTCTTCCCCCCGACTTCCGCGAGTTCCTCGAATCGCTCAACGCCGCTGGGGTTGAATAACTGCTGGTTGGCGGACATGCCGTCTGTTTTCACGGCTATCCGCGGGTGACGTCGGACATGGTTGTGTGGATTCGCCGGACGCCCGACAACGCAGCGCGGACCGTTGCTGCCATTACGCGCTTTTTCGGGTGTGATCTTCCTGGTTTGAAGCCGGAGCAGTTTCTCGATCAGGAAACCGTCACCCATTTTGGAGCACGACCGTTCCTGATCGAAATCCTCAACCAGGTTTCGGGTGGCGACTTCGACCTTGCATGGGTGCGGAGGGTGGAAACCCTGTATGACGATGTGCCTGTCAACATCCTTGGCATGATGGACCTGCGGATCAACAAGCGGACGGCGGGTCGTGCGAAGGATCTGGCGGATCTTGAGAATCTGCCGCGCGAGGAGGGTAAGGGCTGATTGGTATCGTTCGGCAGTGGGATGTGTGTCCTGGTTTTTCTCCTTCCGGTGAAAATGGGGACGAGTCCAAATTTCTATTTCGCTGCACCCTCCCTCTGGTTTGGAGCGCCGCGTCCGGACCAAATGGAGGGGTTGGATAACGTTCCCATCACCCAACACCATGCGCTTTACCCGACCGCCGACATCGTTTGAGTGGGCACTTGCCGTCTATCTGGTCGCGACGCTGTTGGTCGCGATCGGAGTGGTTGGACTGGTGGTGGCTTATCGTGCAGCGCCGGAAAAGGCTGGGTTGGCGTTGATGTTGGAGATCCGGTCACTTTGGACTCTTGGAATTGGCTTTGGCGTGGCGATTGTGTTCTGGGTGTTCCGCAGATGGACGAGTTGAGCCTCCTGTTCGGGGAGAGGTTGGGATGCGCCGGTCCCATCCCCTGTATTCTTCGCGTTCCTGGCGGCTTCGCGTGAAATCCACGGAGCAGCGATCTCCGGTCGCCGTCCCATTCAGACGGCGAGCAACCCTCGCCGCACCGACCCTCTCTCCGTGCGGAATGGGGGGGGCAAGTACGAGTACGAGTACGAACTCATCGAGGCACGGGGTGCGACCCCTCGATTTCGCCAACAACTACCGTTTGCACCGGTCCCGCCCTTTTCGTGCCTTTCGTGTGTTTCGTGGTTTGAAATCCTCGAGTTTCCGCGCTTTGGGGACAGGCTCCCGTCGGCAGCCTTTCTCGAGAGAAGGAAGCGATGCCATGAAGCTGGATACGAACTCGACCGGATGAGGCGGGAGATGGCAGGATCGGGATGTTCACCAAGGTCCACATTCCGAGCCTTTGTTCATGAGACTGAACTTCTTCACCCTGTTCCTGTGCCTCGCCTGGGTCGTGGCCGGGAGGTCATCTGGAGTTCAAGCGGCGGACCTGCCCAACATCGTGGTGTTGTATGCCGATGACATGGGCTACGGCGATCTTGGGGCGAACAATCCCGACTCGAAGATCCCGACGCCGAATCTGGATCGGTTGGCATCGGAGGGGATGCGGTTCACGGATGCGCACAGTTCGTCGGGCATCTGCACGCCGAGCCGGTACGCATTGCTCACCGGACGGTTTCACTGGCGCAAGTTCCATGGGATCGTGAATTCGTTTGAGAAGCCGGTGCTGGATGCGAAGGAGGTCACCCTTCCGGAGTTGCTCAAGACCCGGGGTTATCGCACGGCGTGCATCGGCAAATGGCATCTGGGGTGGAACTGGGACGATATCCTGAAGCCGGATGCGCCTGCGCCTGCGTCGAAGGAAGGCTATGCGCCGTCGGCTTTCGACTGGAGCCGGCCGATCTCGGGAGGGCCGTTGTCGCATGGGTTCGATCATTACTTCGGTGATGATGTCCCGAATTTTCCGCCGTACGCCTGGTTCGAGGATGACCGGGTGGTGACGCAACCGTCGGAGCCCTTGAATCTCACGAGGCAGACGCGGGAAGGTGGGTGGGAAGCGCGACCGGGACCGATGACACCGGGTTGGGATTTCTACGCGGTGATCCCGCGCCTGGCGGATCATGTGGTGGAATGGATCGGAAAACAGCGGGGCCAGCGGGGACCGTTCTTCCTGTATGTGCCGTTCAATTCGCCCCATGCGCCCATCGTGCCGACCGAGGCGTTTGCAGGCAGGTCCCAGGCGGGTGGCTATGGCGACTTCATGGTGCAGACGGACGACAAGGTCGGGCGGATCCTGGGTGCGTTGAAAGAGCATGGGTTTGCGGGCAACACGCTGGTGATCTTCACCGCGGATAATGGGCCGGAGCATTACGCCTATGAACGGGTCAGGAAGACGGGGCATCGCAGCGCGGGAATCCTCCGCGGATTGAAGCGGGACCTATACGAAGGGGGACATCGGGTGCCGTTCCTGGTTCGATGGCCTGGGAAGGTGAAGGCCGGGAGTGTGAGCGATGCCTTGATCAGCCAGGTGGACCTGATGGCGACGCTGGCATCGGTGACGGGAGCGCGATTGCCGGAGGACAGCGCGCATGACAGTCATGACCTGACGAGGGTCTGGCTGGAGAATGCGCCGGGACCGCGTCGGAGCATCGTCCACAACACCCATCGGGACGCGTATGCGGTGCGGCAGGATCACTGGGTATTGATCGCGGCACCTTCGGGGGCGCACACCGGAGTACCGGCGTGGTTTGGGATTCAGGAAGGGCATGTGAAGCATACGCATCCGGGTGAACTCTATGATCTCAAGGCTGACCCGGGGCAGAAGCGGAACCTGTATGGGGAGCAACCGAAGATGGTGGCGGAATTGACCCGGGTTCTGGAGGCGATCCGAGCACGTGGCCAGGTGCGTTGATTTCGATTCATGCCATGAGGTGTCGCCGATGATCACCGTGTTGTTTCAGCGGGTGCTGGTGTTGTCCGTCCTGGTTTTCTTCCAGGCTGGAGCCGGTTCGATGCGTGGGTTGGCTGCCGGGCCGGGGCGCCCACCGAATGTCGTGGTCTTTCTGGCGGATGATGCGGGGTGGGGTGATTACAGCCATTCGGGCAATCCCCAGGTCCGCACGCCGCACATCGACTCGATCGCGCGGGAGGGAGTGACCCTGCAACGGTTCTATGTCCAACCGGTGTGCGCACCGACCCGTGCGGAGTTCCTCACCGGCCGATACCATCCGAGAGGCGGTGTCCGCGGGGTTTCGACCGGACTGGAGCGGCTGGATCTGGGTGAGAAGACGTTGGCGGATGCGTTCCGGGCCGCGGGACATGCGACGGGGGCGTTTGGCAAGTGGCATAACGGAAGCCAATGGCCGTATCATCCCATGGCTCGGGGTTTCGATACCTATTTCGGTCATACGTCGGGGCATTGGGGTGAGTACATGGATGCTCCGCTGGAAGAGGACGGGCGCATGATCCGTACCCGGGGTTATATCGTGGATGTCTGCACGGACCGCGCATTGGAGTTCATCGGACGCAATCGTGAGAGACCGTTCCTTTGTTATATCCCGTTCACCACACCGCATTCGCCGTGGCGTGCGCCGGAGTCCGATTGGGAACGGTTTCGGGGCAAGGTGATCACGGCGACGGCGGCCGATCCCCGCCAGGAGGACCTGGACCAGACCCGATGCGCCCTGGCGATGATGGAGAATCAGGATCGGAATGTGGGTCGGGTCCTGGCGCGGTTGAAGGAGTTGGGAATCGATGGGGATACGTTGGTGGTCTATTTCTCGGACAACGGTCCGAATTCGATGCGGTGGAACGGGGGGATGAAGGGGCGGAAAGGTTCGGTGGACGAGGGTGGGGTGAGGTCGGTGTGTCATCTGCGATGGCCGGGCCGATTGCCGGCGGGCCATGAGGTGGGGGAGATTGCCGGAGCCATTGATCTGTTGCCGACGCTGACGGCGCTGGCGGGGATTCCGCGGGTGGGAACGTTGCCATTGGATGGCCGGGACCTTTCACCGTTGTTGCTGAAGCGCGGTGGGGAGTGGCCGGAGCGCATGCTGTTCGCGACATGGAACGGGCAGGTCGGCGTGCGCAGTCAGACGCATCGGTTGGATGCTGCGGGTCGGCTGTTCAATCTGGTGGCGGACCCGGGGCAACTGGTTCCGGTGAATGATCAGGAACCGGCGGTGGCCGCGGCGTTGTCCGATGCGGTGAAGGCGTGGCGGAGCGAAATGTTCGGGGGACAGGCTGCGCTTCCGTCGGGTGGTCATGCCCGGGTGGATCCGAGGCCGATTCCGACCGGGTACCG
>CAZDYB010000316.1:0-5648 GCA_964509045.1 uncultured Akkermansia sp. | reverse complement strand
CCCAGCGCAATCACCACCGTCATCGCGTTCTCAAACGCTTCCTTGCTCAGGATGTCCCGGGGCCGGATGCCGCGCCGGATCAACTCCAGCACCGCCTTGCCCGCCGCTTCACAGTCGTTGGTCTTCTCCTGCGACACCGCCGCCTGCGCCGACGAATTCGGCAGGCTCAATCCCATCGCCTCGATTGCCGACGCCATCGTGTTCGCCGTGTACATGCCTCCGCATGAACCCGGTCCCGGGATCGCCACCTCCGCAATCGCCTCGACCTCTTCCTCCGAACATTGCCCCGCCGCATTCTTGCCCACCGCCTCGAAGATGTTCACCAGATCCACATCCCGATCCCCATGCGTCCCCGGCAGGATCGTCCCCCCGTACACAAACAATGACGGCCGGTTCAACCGCGCCATCGCCATCACGCACCCCGGCATGTTCTTGTCGCAGCCCCCGATCGCCACAAACCCGTCAAACCCCTGGCAACCCACCACCGTCTCGATCGAATCCGCGATCACATCCCGCGACACCATCGAGTACTTCATCCCCTCCGTTCCCATCGAGATGCCGTCCGAGATCGTGATGGTATTGAAAACCACCGCCTTGCCACCCGCCTCGTTGATCCCCTGCGCCACGCTCACCGCCAGCTGATCAATGTGCATGTTGCACGGCGTCACCATCGACCACGTCGACGCCACCCCGACCTGCGACCGCGCAAAGTCCTCCTTCTTGAATCCGGTCGCATACAGCATCCCACGGCTCGGCGCCCGCTCGATCCCATCCACCACCATCGACGAATGCGCCCGTTCCAACGATTGACCGCCACTCTTTCTCTTCATGCGTGGCCCAAGTCTCCGGAACCGTGCCCCCGAGGCAAGGCACAAGAAATCTTACCAACATCCAGCAGTGCATTCCGACACAACCCCCGCACCGGAGCGGCGACGTTCGGTCGCCGGTAAAGCGTGAAGGAGATGATGGGCCGCGAACCGCAACCCACAGTCGCCACCCCACCCTTCCCGGTTTCCGCCCGGGACCATGCCATGACCCCTCCTTTTCCGACCTCTGTGCCCTCTGTGTCCTCTGTGGTGAAAAGCCCACCCCGCTCACCCCAGGATCTCGGTCACCACCCGGCCCGCCACGTCCGTCAACCGGAAATCCCGCCCCCCGTGCCGGTACGTCAGCCGTTCATGATCCAATCCCAGCAACGCCAGCATCGTCGCGTGCAGGTCATGCACATGAACCTTGTCCGTCACCCCATAGAATCCGTACTCGTCCGTCTGCCCAAAACTGAAGCCCGGTTTCACCCCGCCCCCGGCCATCCACATCGTGAACGCGTGCGGATGATGATCCCGTCCATCCGTGCCTTGCAGTGTCGGCGTCCGACCAAACTCTCCACCCCACAACACCAGCGTCTCGTCCAACAATCCCCGCGCCTTCAGATCCCGCAACAGACCCGCAATCGGCCGGTCCACCTCACCCGCCAGCCGCCCGTGATCCCGCGTCAGGTCTTCATGCTGATCCCAGTAGCCGTGCGTCACCTGAACGAACCGTACTCCGCGCTCGCTGAAACGCCGCGCCAACAGGCATTGCCGCGCAAACGACGCCGTCCGCGGCTCATCCAATCCATACAACTTCCGCGTCGCCTCCGTCTCCCCGTCCAATCCCAGGATCTCCGGCGCCTCCGTCTGCATCCGGAACGCCAGCTCAAACGATTCAATCCGCGCCTCCAGATCCCGGTCCGGTCCCGTCAACCCCAGATGGTCCCGCTGCAAATCCCCCAGCAGATCCAGCTGCGCCCGTTGCACCGCCGGATCCCATGCCCCGCCCAGATTCGCCAGGGTCGCCTTCTCCACCGGCGTTCCCCCACCCCCGATCCGCGTCCCCTGATGCATCGCCGGCAGGAATGCGCTCGCCCAGTTCGCCACTCCCCCATGACCCATCGTCGGGTTGATGGTCAGGAACGACGGCAGGTTCGAGTTCTCCGTCCCCAACCCATACGAGATCCACGCCCCCATGCTCGGCCGCACCAAGGCATCCGATCCCGTATGCAACTTCAACAACGCACCCCCATGCGCCTCGTTCGTCCCATGGACCGCCTTCAGGAAGCACAGGTCATCCACACACGCTCCCACCTCCGGAAACAACTCGCTCACCATCGCCCCGCTCTGGCCATACGGCCGGAAACCCCACGGCGACCGACGCAGGTTGCCCGTCTGCGCAAACTGAACCCGCGGCTTCGCAAACGGCAGCGGCTTGCCCGAATCCCGCTCCAACGCCGGCTTGTGATCAAACGTGTCCACATGCGACGGCCCCCCATGCATGAACAGGAAGATCACCCGACGCGCACGCGGCGCGAAATGCGGGATCCCCGTCGCCATCCCCGTTCCCGCTCCCTGCACCTTTCCCCGCAGCATCGACAGCATTGCCAGGCTCCCGAACCCCAGCGCCGACCGTTCCAGCCACGCCCGACGCGACCCGTTCCACGGCCTCTTCCCCAACCCTCGATTCTCAATGGGAATGCTCATTCGCGATGGGTGAATTCATTCGACATCAACAGCACCTGCGCCAGCGCCGTCCACCGGTCCGTTTCCGCCAGTGCACTGACCCGGGCATCCTCCAGAAAAGTCCGGGCCCGCGCCCGTTCCGAGTCCCGCGGCGCCCGCGCCAGGACCCTTCGATAAAGCTGTTCCAACCGCTTGCCTCCATCCGTTTCACCCAACTGCCGCACCAACGCCTCCGCCGATTCCTTCATCAACGGCGCATTCATCAGGTACAGCGCCTGCGGACTCACCACCGTCGTTCCCCGGCGCGCCACGCACACACTCGCGTTGGCCCCGTCAAAGGCTGTGAACAAATCTTCGCCGCGATCCCGTACCACCGGCAGGTACAACGCCCGACGCACACTCAGGAACGGCTTCGGATCCCCCGGCACATACTCGTCGTTCTTCCAATCCACCAACGTTCCCCCAACCGCCCGATCCAACCTTCCCGACACCATCAACACCGCATCCCGCAACATCTCCGCCTCCAACCGCTGCCGCGGATACCGATGCAACAGACGGTTGCCCGGATCCGCCGCCTCGGCCGCAAGTGCCGACTCCGACGTCATCGCCGAAGATTGTCCATACACCTCGGACAACACCATCAGCCGATGCAGGTGCTTCACACTCCAGCCCGACGCCATGAATTCCCAGGCCAACCAGTCGAGCAACCCGGGATGGCTCGGGGTCTCCCCGCGAAGACCGAAATTGTCCGGGCTCCGGACCAGGCCCTCGCCGAAATGAGCCTGCCACAACCGGTTCACCAACACCCGCGCCGTCAATGGATTCGACGGATGCGTCAGCCATCGCGCCAACTCCAGCCGCCCACTCGTGTTCGTCCCCGGCGACGTCACCGGGATCGCCCCGGCCAGGACCGGAAATCCCCGCGGCACCGGATCCGGTCCCGGACGCAAGTGACTGCCCCGGATCATCACCGGCAGGTTCGTCACCACGTCATCCACCACCGCCAACGCATGCGCTGCCGGCGCCGGTTCACGCCGTTTCCATTCCGCCTGACGCGCCTCCCACCCTTCCACCGCCACCAACGTCTCTCCCGAGAACAGCCTTCGCCGCTCCGCCGCATCCGCCACCACCAACACCCCGTCCGCTCCCCAGAAAAACTCCGATGCCTCCCCGTCCGCCAACGCCTTCTCCTCCTCAGGGTTCATCGGATCGAAATCCCGCGCCATCCACGTCCCCTCCACCGTCCCGCCCGACGCCAGGTTCTTCACCTCCGCCCCATCCAACACCCGACCAAAGATCAGCACCTGATCCAACCGACCCCGGAACCCGACATAGCCGTCCGGTCGCATGCCCAATACGAACGGTCCCTGACCCGGTCCCGCCTGTTCCACCACCGGCGCCGATCCGACTTCGATCCCATCCAGATAGACCCGCAACTGCCGCCCATCCGAAGTCGCTGCCAGATGGCGCCACGTTCCCACCGGAACCGAATTCGGTTTGCCCCACGCCGCCACCACCTTCTCCCGCCCGCCTCCGGTGTTCAGGTACGCCCCCGGACGTCCGCCATCCAGCAGCAGCGCCACATGACCGTCTTCCCACTCGTTCGCCCCACGGCTCACCAGCCAACGCCGCGTTTCCCCCGGCCCCTTCTCCCCATCCCGACGCACCCAGACCGACATCGTCCACGACATCGGCTCGCTGCCCGGTGGCACCGGCAGTTCCATCCGATTCGTACCCCGCGCCGCAAACGCACCTCCACGCCAACCCGGGACCACGCCTCCCGACTCCCCCGCCCTCTTCCATCGGCCCAACGCCGATTCCACGGCGTTCGTATCGCCCCTCAAACCCGCCAACACCGCACCCATCGCCGGAACCTTCATCAACTGCCTGCCCAACCGTTCCCGCAAACCCGTCGGCACGTCCGCATCCAATTCCCCCTCGCGCTCCGCCAATAACCTCGGCAGGGCCGCCTCCCAACCGGTCTTCAACACTTCCTCGGCCGCCGACGTCGCCAACTTCAATCCCTCGGCAATCTCCTTCCCTTCCTTCCCATGCCGCTCGATCAACGCCAACTCCTCCACCGTGCTCACCCGCCGTTCGTTGAACTTCGATACAAACGCCAGGTTCTCCATCGTGCGGGTGCTGCGGAAAATCCCGGCCAGGCCGGTGTACTCCCGCTGGCTCACCGGATCGAACTTGTGATCATGACACCGCGCACACCCCAACGTCAGGCCCAGCACCGCGCGTCCCACCGTGTCCACCTGTTCATCCACCACATCCAACACCAGCTTCGGCTTGTCCTGTTCCGCCAACAGCTTCGGGCCCAACACCAGGAAACCCGTCGCCGTCCAACGCCGGAACAACTCCCTTTCCTCCACCCCCTCCGACGGCATCAGATCCCCCGCCAACTGTTCCATCAGGAACCGGTCATAGGGCAGGTCCGAGTTCAGCGCCCACACCACCCAATCCCGAAAGCGCCAGGCATTGGCCATCACCTTGTTCTCATCCTGCCCGTTGGTATCCGCGTACCGCGCCACATCCAGCCACCAACGCCCCCAACGTTCCCCATACGCACTCTCCGCCAACAACCCTTCCACCACCCGCTCCCGCGCATCCGGCCTCTCATCCGACACAAACCGCGACACCGCATCCTCGCCCGGCGGCAACCCCGTGAGATCCAGCGTCACCCGACGCAGCCACGTCCGCCGATCCGTCGCCGGCGCCATCCGGAGCCCGACCTCCCCGAGTCGTGAAACGATGAATCGATCAATCGACCCCGACACACCCGGCACCGCCGGTGGTTCCACCCGTTGAACCGGTTGAAAGGCCCAATGCGCCCGGCCTGCTTCGCCCGGATTCCCCTCCGCCTCTGCCGCCGCCCCTACCACAATCGCCAGGGCCAGCCAGGCGCCCAGGAGCACGAGGCACCTGGACCACATCCGCCCATGACGAACGCACCCAACCATGTCCTTACCGTGCCACCTCCGATCCCACATCCCAAGCACCCAAACCGAGCAGATCCGGAAAAGGCCCCATCCAACAAATCCAAGAATCCCCTTGCTCCCGACCCACCCATCCAAGCACTGTCATCGGACTTGATCGCGGGGTGGAGCAGCCCGGTAGCTCGTCAGGCTCATAACCTGAAGGTCCTAG
>CAZDYB010000315.1:0-5650 GCA_964509045.1 uncultured Akkermansia sp. | reverse complement strand
CCCCAAGAAAAGCACAGATCCCCACCCACCGCACCCCACGAACTCTGCCGGAGCGCCGAGCTCCGTTCGCCGTCCTCATTCCCTTTCAGCGACCAAACGTCGCCGCTCCATTCCTGGTCCCCATTCGCAGTCCTCATCCCCCTCGACGATCCTTGCCCCCTTGCGTGAGTTCACCCGACTTCCACAACAACCCCAGCGGAATCACCGCCACCAACGGCAGCAATCCCGCCAATGCAAATCCCAGGTCAAACGATCCCGTCCGATCCGCCAGCACCCCAAACCCCCGCTGCGCCTGTGCCGGGATCAACCACGCCGCCACCCCCGCAATCCCCGTGATCTTCCCCTGATGTTCCGCCGGCAGGTCCTGCGTGAACGCATGATACAAAGGAAACACCCCCAACGCCCCCGCCGCCGACATCCCCAGAACCACCAGCAACGGCGCCCCCTTCGCCAACCACGGCACCAACGCCGTCCCCGCACACAGCAATCCGCACCCTGCAAACACCCAGACCCGCGCCGGATGCACCGGCATCCCCCGATGCGCCAACCGCGCCGCCAACGCACCGGCGGCCAGGCATCCGATGTCCGCCGCCCCGAACCATGCCGAATTGAAATACAACGCACCCGCCTCCGTATACCCGCGCCCTTCCTGCAGGAACTTCATCAGCCACGCCCGATACACCTGCCACGTCGTGTTGATGCACGCGATGGTCCCGAACAGGATCCACATGCGACGCCCCATCAACACCGTCATCAATGGCGTTCCCTTTGGCCCATTTCCATCCGCTCCCGTTCCCCCCTCCACATGCCCCCGCAAATCCCCAGGCCGGATCAAGAGGAACCACGGAATCACCCACAACATCCCCACCACACCCACCACCAGGAACGGCGTCCGCCATCCGCCCACTTCATCCCCCATCAACATCCGCAGGATCAACGGCGTGATGATCGCCCCGAGCGAAGCCCCGCTCTGCAACATGCCGTTGCCCATCGAACGTTCCCGTTCATCCAGCAACATCCGCGTCGTCCGGATCGCACACGGCCAATGGCCCGCCTCGAAAAAGCCCAGCAATGCCCGGCACCACATCAACTCGCCTGCATCCGTCACCATCCCCGTTGCCAACCCCGCCAACGACCACATCACCAACACCCCTGCGTACAATCCCCGGATCCCCATCCGATCCGCCATCCAGCCAAACACCAGTGATCCCGCTGCAAACGCGTACCCGAACACCGCCTCCACCTGCCCGTACCCCGCCTGCGTCAATCCGAACTCCCGACTGATCCGCACCGACGCCCCGGCCAGCGTCTGTCGATCCATGTAATTGATCGCCGAAGCCAGCAGCAGCAGCCCGCACACAAGCCACTTCCAGGAAGCCGGTCGGAGGGGAACGGTGGAGGTCACGTTGCAGAAGCCTTACCCGGACCCATCCACCATCACAAGAAACCCGTCCCTTCACTTCCACGAGCCTGCCCGGAGCGGCGACGTTCGGCCGCCGGGAGCACGTGGACTGGGATGCGCGAAGGGAGGCCACAAACCGTTGACGCCCCTGCATCGGATTCCCGGGCGGGTGCAGTGTCCAGATGCGCCCCTCACTCCCACGAACGCCCATCCCAACAGATCACCCGCTCCAGCAATCCGACGACATCCGCCGAAAATACCCGGAACAATCGTTCCCCCTTCTCCGACGTCGCCCGGTCCGGCCATCCAATGTGACCCGGCACGCTCCGATCCGGCGTCGTCCAGGCCCGCGACGCCGGCCCGAATGCCGTGCCCGGTTCCACCGGCTCCAGTCCTTCATGTTCCCCCACCAACTCCGGCGCCAGCCACAACATCATCGAGGTCTCCCACTCACACGCATGACCCATCTCCCGCTGATGCAACGTGCCGTCTTCCTCCCACGGCTTCGCCCCCAGGTTCCAATAGGTCCCCAGCAACAACAGCAGATCCTTCCGCTCCCGAAACCGTTGCCGCACCTCGAACAGGGCCTGTCGCCCCGGCACATCGTTTCCACCGTGCCCATTCAACAACACGATCCTCCGGAACCCATGCCGGATGAAGTCCTCCACCAACCCCGTCAACAGCTCCAGATACACCCGCGGCCGCGCCGAAACCGTCCCCGGAAAATCCAGGTGATGATCCGAATTCCCCAGCCACATCAGGGGCGCAAACAATACCCGTTCCGACATCGGCTCCTTCACCCGCCGCACCACCTCACCCAACAAGAGGCTGTCCGTGAACAACGGCAGATGTCCCCCATGCTGCTCCAGCGCCGCAATCGGGATCACCACCGGCAGGTCCCGGGACAACGCACCCACCGCCACCGAAGACAGATTCGAAAGCTCCACACACCCAGCCTTCCGATTCGCCCGCCCCGCTTCAACCACCAAACCCACCCATCCCGCCTCCTACCCATCATCTTCGTCATCTGCGGCTTCATCCCCTTCTCCCTTTTCATCTTCGTCATCTGCGCCATCTGCGGCTTCATCCCCTTCTCCCTTTTCATCTTCGTCATCTGCGCCATCTGCGGCCAACCCTCCCCCTCCCTCTGCGAAATCTGCGAAATCTGCGGCTAAACTTCCCCATTCCCCTGTGCTTTGATCTTCCCATGCTCTGCGGTTCGTCCTTCCTCCGTCTCCTCCTCTCCACCCTTCCCGCTACCCTCGCCACCGCCGCAGAACCCGTCGCCAATCCCGCCCAACTCCCCCGCATCCCTCCCACCCCCTCCCATCTCGCCCTCCAATCCTTCCACATCCGACCCGGCTTCACCGCCCAACTCGTCGCCGCCGAACCGTTGGTCGCCGATCCCGTCGCCCTCGCCTTCGACGAAGCCGGTGCCGCCTGGGTCGTCGAGATGCGCGACTACTCCGAGCGCCGCGACGAAAGCCTCGGCTCCATCCGCAGGCTCGTGGATGACGACCTCGACGGTCGCATCGATTCAGCCTCCCTCTTCGCCGTCGGTCTGCCCTGGCCCACCGCCATCGCCTGCTGGGACGGCGGTGTCTTCGTCGGTGCCACTCCCGACATCTGGTATCTGAAGGACACCGACGGCGACGGCCGCGCCGATGTGCAGGAACGGATCTTCACCGGGTTCGGCTCCGATGGCACCGCCCTGGATCCCGCCAGACTCAATGTCCAGGCGATGCTCAACTCGTTCCATTGGGGACTCGACCAACGCATCCACGGCGTCACCAGCCTCGCCGCCGGTCGCGTGCATCGCGTCGATTCCCCCTTCACCCGCGCCTGGCTCGAACGTCACGGCATCCAGGATTCCCCTTCCGCAGCCATCTCCCTGCGCGGTCGCGATTTCGCCTTCGATCCCCGGACACTCCGACTCGAACCCACCCCCGGCGGCGGTCAACACGGCATGACCTTCGACCCCACCGGTCGCCGCTTCGTCTGCTCCAATTCCGATCACCTCCAACAGATCGTCTACGACGATTCCAATCTCCCCAACGATCCCCTCGATCCCCTCCCCGCCACACGCGTAAGCATCGCCGCCGATGGCCCTGCCGCCCCCGTCTTCCGGCGTTCCCCCGATGAACCCTGGCGCGTCCTCCGCACCCGCTGGCGCGTCGCCGGCCTCGTCGAGGGCCCCATCGAAGGCGGTGGCCGCCCCTCCGGCTACTTCACCGGCGCCACCGGCACCACCATCCATCGCGGCGATGCCTACCCTCCCGATGTCGCCGGCGATGTCTTCATCGCCGATTGCGGATCCAATCTCATCCATCGGAAAAACCTCCGGCCCGGTCCCGACGGCCTCCGGTTGATCGGCGAACGCGATCCCTCCGAATCAAACTCCGAGTTCCTCGCCTCCACCGACAACTGGTTCCGCCCCGTCCAGTTCGTCAACGCCCCCGATGGTTGCCTCTGGGTCCTCGACATGTACCGCGAGACCATCGAACACCCGTGGTCTCTTCCCGACGGCCTCAAACGGCATCTGGACCTTAACTCCGGCAATGACCGCGGCCGACTCTGGCGACTCGCTCCCTCCAACTTCAATCCCGTTCCCGCCACCCAACGCATCCGCAACCTTGCCTCCGCTCCCATCACTCGCTGGATCGAACTCCTCTCCCATCCCAACGGTTGGCATCGCGAAACCGTCGCCCGACTTCTCCACCAGAATCAGGATCCCGCCGCCCTCCCACTCCTTCGCAAGACCCTCACCCAATCCAACAACCCCCTCGCCCGACTCCACGCCCTCCATATCCTCGCCGCCAAATCCCTACTCGATCCCGCCCTCCTCAAATCCGCCTTCGCCGATTCCCACGAAGACGTCCGCGCCGATGCCATCGAACTCGCCCAACGTCATCTGCCCAGAACCGAGCTCCCCTGGGCCAGACTCGCCGCCGATCCTTCCCCACGCGTCCGCCTCGCCTGCGCCACCCAAACCCGCAACATCCCCGCGCCCCTCCGCGACTCCATCGTCGCCACCCTGCTCGTCCAGGGCCCCGATCTCGTCCGCTCCATAGCCCTCCCCGCCGCCGATCCCCGCGTGCTCTGGCCCATGGTCGAATCCCGGCAACCCAACCTGCTCCCACGCATCGCACGTCGCATCGGGCGTCATGCAACTCCCGCCGACCTCCAACTCCTCTTCACCCGTCTCCCGGCCCTCTCCCCACGTTCACTCCGACTCCAGACCGTGTCCGCCCTCGCCGATGGTCTCGCCGCCGATGGCCGGTCACTCCGCCTGTCCGATCCCGAACATCGCCTCGCCCCGATCTGGGCCGATGCCCTTTCCCTCGCCACCAACCGGGCCGCTTCCCGCATCCGTACCCTCGGCAATTCAACCGGCCCCTTCATCGACCTCAATCCCGACGACCCCGACGCCCGCCTCGCCGCCTTGCGTCTGCTGCGCCATGCACCCGAAGCCGACGCCGCCCCAGCCCTGACCGGGCGCCTCATCTCCGAATCCGATCCCGTCTTCTCCATGGCCATCGATTCCCTCCAGGCCTTCCGCAGCGTCGCCACCGCCCATGCCATCGCCGCCCCACTCAACAACGTCGAACCCTCCCGCCGCCCGCGCCTCCTCCAGTTGCTCGCCCGCCGTTCAGAAGGCCGCGCCGCCATCCTTCAGGCGCTCGAACACCAACGCTTGAAGGTCACCGATCTCGACGCCGACACCCTCGCCACCCTCCGCCGCGCCAACGATCCCGAACTTCGTCCCGACTTCGAACGCTGGCTCGGCAAGGCCGCTCCCGACCGCAAGGCGGTCGTCGACCGTTACCTCCCCGCCCTCGCCCTCACCGGCAATCCCGACCGCGGCGGGATCGTCCTCCGCGAACGCTGCACCGTCTGCCACGTCTGGCAGGGCACCGGAAACAACCTCGGCCCCGACCTCGCCTCCGTCGCTTCCGCCGGTCCCGAAAAACTCCTGGTCGCCATCCTCGACCCCAATCGCGAAGTCGCCCCGTCCCACACCGCCTGGCACGTCGTCACCGTCGAGGACGAAGATCTCACCGGCATCCTCCTCCGCGATGATCCGGCCGGCATCGTCCTCCGTCAGGCGGGTGGCACCGAAATCTCCCTCGCCCGGGATCGCCTCAGGCAGATCGAGAACACCGGCCGCTCCCTCATGCCTGAAGGCCTCGAGGAAGGGCTCGATGCCCAGCAACTGGCCGATCTCCTCGCCCACATCGCCGCACCGAA
>CAZDYB010000314.1:0-5675 GCA_964509045.1 uncultured Akkermansia sp. | reverse complement strand
TACGCCCTGCTCGGTTCACTCGACTTCCAACATCCGATCCTGGCCGCCTTCGCCGACCCCCGCTTCAGCGACTTCACCCGCATCCATTTCTGGCGCTATCGCAAGATCCTCTCTCCGCTCCCCGACTCCGCCCGCGTCCTTGCCCGTTTCGATTCCCTGGACCCGGCCTGGGTCGAGTTCCCCGTCGGCTCCGGTCGCCTCCTGTTCGCCGCTTCCGGTTGGTCGACGGACGACAGTCAATTCGCCCTGTCTTCCAAGTTCATCCCCTGGCTCTACGCCGTCCTGGATCTCGCCGGCACTTCCACCGCTCCACCCCTTCATCCCCTCGTCGGCGATCCCGTCGCGCTTCCCACCGGACGCACCTCGGCGTTCCCCGTGCGGTTGCCCGATGGCACCTCCATTGAGGTCGAGCCCGGCACCGCCACGTTTTCCGGGACGGATCTGCCCGGCATCTACCGCTTCGGTTCCGGTTCCAATGCCTTCAACGTCGCCGTCAATCTCGACCCCGCTGAAGGCCGTACCGCTCCCCTCTCACCCGAACAACTGGAGAACCTCGGCGTCCGGCTCGACGCCGCCCTCTCCTCCGCCGCCAATCCTTCCCTCGTCCCCCCAGCCGTCCCTCCCGCCGTCGAGGCCGAGAGCCGACAAAAGCTCTGGCGCTGGCTGATCGCCGCCGCCCTCGCCGTCCTCGTCATCGAATCTCTCATCGCCGGTCGCGCCACCCGCCAGCAATCCGTCCCTCAGGAGGCCTTACCATGAATGATCATCCCGTCCTGCGGCTCCTCCGCCCCGTATCCCGCCGTCACCGGTTCCAAAAAGCCGCCCTCTCCCTCGCCGCCACCTGGGCTCTCGGCGCCCTCGCCGCCGCCGTCCTCCTCTACGCCGCCCGCGCGCTGCACCTCAACGGCACACTCACCGCCCTCTTCCTCGGCTTCCTCGTCGTCCTCACCGGCTTCATCCTCGCCCTCCGCACGTTCCTCAAACCTTCGGATCCCCGCGAAGCCGCCCGTCGCATCGAAGCCCGTCATCCCGACCTCAACGGTCTCCTCATCACCGCCGCTGAACAGCAACCCGGTCCAACCGGCTCGTTCAACTTCCTCCAGTGCCGTCTCCTCGACCAGGCCCTCGAACACGGACGTCGCCATGACTGGCTCCAGGCCCAGCCGCTCTCCCGCTGCTTCGCCTCACTCCTTCTCGCACTGCCCGCCTTCGTCGCCCTCGTCTTCATCCTCTCCCTCATCGCCAAACTCCCCGCATCCACCCGCCCCGACTCCGCTTCCTCACCGATGGCCGCCCGCGTGATCACCGGCATCGAGGTCGAGCCCGGCGACACTTCCCTCGAACGCGGCTCCTCCCTCGTCGTCCTCGCCCGCTTCCCCAAGGCCCCGCGCGGCGCCGAACTCGTCATCACTTCTTCGAATCAAGCGCCCCAACGCATCCCACTCGTCCGCAATCTCGCCGATCCCATGTTCGGCGGCGCCTTCCCCGATGTCGCCGCCTCGTTCACCTACCGCGTCGAGTCCGATGCCGGCAGCTCCCGCGAGTTCAAGGTCGAGGTGTTCGAATTCCCCCGACTCGAACGTTCCATCGTCGACATCACCTACCCAGCCTACACCGGGCGCGAACCCAAGCACATCGACGACACCCGACGCGTCACCGCCGTGGAAGGTTCCTCCCTCAACCTCGCCCTCCAGCTCAACAAACCCGTCACCCAAGCCACCCTCGTCCCGCGTTCCCCAGCCCTGACCCCGCTCTCCCTCGTCACCGCTTCCAACCTGCCCGTCGCCACCCTCTCCGCCCATCCGCTCCTCACCAACGCCACCTACGACCTCGTCCTCATCGACGCCGACGGACGTTCCAACCAGACGCGGTCCCAGTTCGTCTTCGAAGTTCCTCCCAACCGCGTCCCCGAACTCAAACTCGCCCTCCCACGCGGCGACATCCAACCTTCCCCTCTCGAAGAGATCCGCTTCGAAGGCACCGTCTGGGACGACTTCGGCATGTCCGCCTTCGGCATCGGGATCATCCGCGTCGGATCCGAACCCGACATCGTCGAGCTTGGCCGCGAAGTCCCCGGCAACAAACGACTCCCCTTCGAACACCCTCTCCACCTCGAGGCACTCGCCGCCCAGCCCGACGAAGTCTTCGGCTGGTTCGTCTGGGCCGATGACACCGGTCCCGATGGCACCTCGCGCCGCACCACCAGCGACATCTTCTTCGCCGAGGTCCGCCGCTTCGAAGAGATCTTCCGCGAAGGCGAGGGTTCCTCCGGCGAGGAAGGCGGCGAATCCCAGTCCGGCCAGCAACAGGGCAATGCCGCCTCCAAACTCGCCCAACTCCAGAAACAGATCATCACCGCCACCTGGAAACTCCAGAGCCGTCGCCCCTCCGGCACCAATGCCCCCCGCAACACCCGCGTGACCTCGCCCCAACGCCTCCGCCCGGCTCCCCTCACCTTCTCTCCGTTCTTCGCCCAGCCCGCTCCCCCACGCCGCCTCCAGTCCGAGCGCCCCGGCAACAGCCCCGGCGCCATCCCCACCCGCTCCTCCGGTTCCTACGAACAGGATCTCCAGGTCATCCGCGACGCCGCCCAACAGGCCCTCGACCAGGCCCGCGAATCCATGGAGGAACAATCCAACCCCGCCCAACAGGCCCTCTGGTCCACTGCCATCGCCCAGATGGAACGTTCCATCGAACTCCTCGCCAAGGCCTCTTCCTCCCCCGCCGTCCTCAAGGAGGCCATCGCCGCCCAACAGGCCGCCTACCAGGCCATCCTCAAACTCCAGTCCCGCGAAACCGAGGTCTCCCGCTCCCGTTCCCAATCCCAGTCGCAGTCCCAATCCCAGAACCAGCGCAACCAACGTCAGATGGACGAACTCGATCTCACCCAGACCGAGAACCGTTACGAAACCCAGTCCCAGGCTCGTGCTCCCGTCGATGACGAACGCCGCGAACAACTCCAGGCCGTCAATCGCCTCCAGGAACTCGCCCAACGCCAGGAAGAGGTGAATCAGCAACTCAAGGAACTCCAGACCGCCCTCCAGGCTGCCGACGAAAAACAACGCGAGGAAATCCAACGCCAACTCCAGAAGCTTCAGGAGGAACAACGCCAGAACCTCGCCGATGCCGATGAACTCCAGCAGCGGATGGAACGTGGCGAAAACCAGTCCCGCATGTCCGAGGAACGCGAACGTCTCGAGGAAGCCCGGCAACAGATGGAACGCGCCGCCGAAGCCACCCAACAGGGTCAGGTCTCCCAGGCCCTCGCCGCCGGGACCCGCGCCCAAACCCAGCTCAACGAACTCCGCGAGGATCTCCGACGCCAGTCCGCCGACCAACTCAAGGACTCCGCACGCGAACTCCGCGAGGATGCCCGCGAACTCGCCCGCAATCAGGAGGAGATCCGTCGTCAACTCGATGCCCGCCCCGATCCCAAGGCCCTCCGCTCCCTCACCGACGACGGTTCCCGCGAAGCCCTCTTCCAGAAACTCGCCGACCAACAGTCCGCTCTCACCAACATCGTCCAACGCGCCACCCAACTCTCCGAACAGGCCGAGGACTCCGAACCCCTCCTCTCCCGCCAGCTCTACGATTCCCTCCGCCAGTTCAGTCAGGAAGACCTCGGCAACCTCAAGAAGACCCGCGAGGAACTCATCGAGGAAGGGCAGATGAACAACTCCCTCTACCGATCCCTCACCGACGCCAATGAGTCCGGTGCCAAAACCCTCGAAGCCACCCGCCAACTCCTTCAACAGGGCCTTCAGAACCCCGCCCGCCAGGCCGAACAACGCGCACGCGCTTCCATCGATTCCCTCCGCCAGGGCATCGACAAGGCCGCCAACTCCGTCCTCGGCGATGACACCGAAGCCCTCCGCCTCGCCCAGCAGGAACTCGAAAATGCGGCACGGGCACTGGAGAGCGAGAGACCAGGGCAGGAGGAGGGGCAGGAGGAGGGGCAGGGGCAGGCCCAGGAAAGTGGGACTCGTGGGACCGGTGGGACCGGTGGGACCAATGAAATGGCCAGCAGTGCCAGCCAGCCAGGTCAACCCGGTCAACCCGGCTCTTCCGGGTCTCAGCAGTCCCAGCCGTCCCCCGGCTCACCCGGCTCTCAGCAACCCTCCCCCTCAGACCCTCTCAACCTCGCCTCACGTCCCCTCCCCGGCTCACAGGGCTCCGAGGGCTCTCCCCAATCCGGCCAGGGTTCGCCCATCACCGGCTCCGGTTTTGCCGAATGGTCTGATCGCCTGCGCGATGCCGAAACCCTCATCGATTCCCCAACGCTCCGCGCCGGGGTCTCCAATGCCCGCGATCAGGCCCGGCGGCTCCGCATCGATTATCGCAACGCCCGGAAGAAACCCGACTGGGCCACCATCGAACTCGAAATCCTCAAGCCTCTCGTCGAAACCCGCGACCTGATCCGCGAGGAACTCGCCCGGCGCGCCGCCGACAATCCCCTCGTCCCTCTCGATCGCGATCCCGTCCCGGGTCGCTACTCGGAAATGGTGCGCCGTTACTACGAACAGCTCGGACGCGACCAATGATTTCATGATGGTCGCTTCCCTCATCTTCCCCGGCACTTCCTGGCTGCCCGCCGCTGCCGGCCTTCTGGCCGTCACCGTCCTTGTCCTGGCCTGGAGTTATAACGCCCGATCCGCCCCCCCGCGCATCCGCCTCGCCTGTCTCCTGCTCAAGATCGTCGCCGTCGCCGCCCTCGCCTTCTGCCTCCTCGAACCGCTCCAGACCGGCGAACGCCCCAAACCCGGCGCCAACCTGTTCGCACTCGTCGCCGACAACAGTCAGGGCCTCACCATCCGCGATGCCGGCGCTGCCCGCTCCCGCGGTGAAGACCTCCGCTCCTTGCTCGAACCCCTGCCCGGCTCCTGGCAGGAATCCCTCGACCAACAGTTCCAGACCCGCAGGTTCACCTTCGATTCCCGCGTCCAGAACGTCCGCGACTTCACCCCGCTCGATTTCTCCGGTCGCGCTTCCGGCATCTTCTCCGCCCTCCAGAACATGCGCGACCGGTTCCGCGACCGTCCCCTCGCCGGGGTCCTCCTCTTCACCGATGGCAATGCCACCGACTTCGCCGGTTCCTTCCCGGATCTCGATGGCCTTCCTCCAGTCTACCCCGTCGTCATCGGTCAACCCGGCAACATCCGCGACATCGCCCTCCAACGCGTCGCCGTCTCCCAGACCGCCTTCGAGGACGCCCCCGTTTCCGCCCAGGCCGATGTCCTCGCCGAAGGTTTCGATTCCACCCCGATCCAGGCCCGGGTCGTCGACCGCTCCGGATCCGTCGTCGCCCTCACCAATTTCCCCGCCCGCTCCGGAACCAACCCCGCCACCGCCCGGCTCCAATGGCGCCCCGATCAACCCGGCGTCTCCTTCTTCCAAATCCGCTCCGGACCCGACTCGGACCCCAGCTTCACCAATTCCACCGAAGCCACCCTCGCCAACAACAACCGCGTCGTCGCCGTCGACCGCGGCCGCGGCCCGTTCCGAATCCTCTACGTCGGCGGTCGTCCCAATTGGGAATACAAATTCCTCAACCGCGCCGCCCAGGAAGATGACCAACTCGACCTCGTCGCCCTCGTCCGCAACGCCCGACGCGACCCCAAATGCGCTGTCCGCGGGCGCGCCGGAGAGTCCGGCAACCCGCAGTTCCGCGGCGGCGG
>CAZDYB010000313.1:0-5681 GCA_964509045.1 uncultured Akkermansia sp. | reverse complement strand
GCCCACCGAGGTCAGTCCGATGGGGGATACAATCCAGTTCAGGGTACCGGTGCTGGCCGAGATCATCCTGTTCATTCCCGTGGTACAACCGGTGGGAGTGGCGCCCAGCCTGACCGGGTTGGTGACGTATGGTCCGGAGCCGGGAGTCCTGGAGGAAGGTCGATCGATGCCCGTGCGTTTGATCGGGGAGAACCTCACGGCGGATCTGGTGGCGGAGGTGGTGCGGGAGGAGTTGAATCAGTCAGGTGAACCGTTCTGGTCGGGAACCCGGGATGTGGTACCCGGGACCCTGCAGGTGATCGACCGGGCAGGTGCGGCGGGCAGCGCGGGGATCACGTTGCATGTGCGGACCATCCGCGATCTGGGGGAAGGCGCGCGCCAGACCTACCACCTCGTGCTGCGCCGACCGGATCGCACGTTCACGTCGCATCCTTTCCAGGTCAGTGGTCACAACGAGTTGGAACTCGCCCCGGGCGAGCGTCGGGTGTGGAACATTGAAGGGCGGGTGCGTTTCTCCGAGATCCACCTGCCCACGGGCTCAACCCTGGAGATCGCCCCCACGCGGGTGATGGTGGATCCGGTGATCGCGGGGCGACGCGCGCTTTATGGAGGCGCGATCGACTGGGAGAGCACGGGCAATGTGCGGATCGATGGCGTCATTGACGGACGCGGCCGCAACGGCAGTTCCGGCATCCGGTTCACCGGGGGAGGATCGCTGTTGCCGTCGGGAAGTGGTGGCAATGGACGGCAGCGGGACGAGTGCGATGGCGTGATCCAGGTCCCGTGGGAACCGGATGGTCTGATTGTGATCCCGGGATGGGACATTTCCTGTCGTTCAGATCTGGAGGCGGCGGTGGGCAGGGCGGCGCGGGACCGTTCCGTGGACGATGTGTTTGCCGGGGTTCGACGACACGGTTTCGGAGGGGGCGCCGGGGTCAATGGCAGCCTGCTGGGCGACATTGGAGCTGTGCTGGCGGTGGTGGCGGATGCGGTTTCCATCGGATTCAGCGGGTTCAGTTGTGTGACGACGGGGACGACTTGCGGATATCTGGTGGCTGATTTCGGCAGGTCGATCGGCAGTGTGGTGGAGTTGGTGGAGCACTTCGAAAGTACCCAGGGACGCGGACTTCCCGGGCAACCGGGCGAACCGGCCCGACTCACCGGGCATCCACGTGGACACAGTGGTGGTGGTGGCGGTGGTGGTGGCCGGTATCACTTCGTCCTGGGCCAGGATGCGGGCGGTGGGGGTGGCGGGGGAGGAGGTGGCGGCAAGGGAATGCGGATCGTGTCCTCCGGGCAGGTGTCGCTGGGAGGAATCCTCGATGCACGCGGCGGCAACGGCGGAAATGGGTCCGAAGACAGCGACTACATTCCCGGGCCCGGATCGGTGCCCAGTCCGCGGCGATTCTCGGGGGGAGGTGGCGGAGGTGGAAGCGGTGGGGAAATCCTGATCCGGGGCCTTTCGGTCTTCATTCCGCCCAGTCTGGTCCGGACGGAAAGCGGACAGCCTGGACTGGGTGGCGTCACCCTGGATCCAGCCGATGCCGATCCGTTCGTGGTGTTGCATCCGGACACGCGGTTTCCCGAGTCGGGTCGCCAGGAGTTCCGCGGATCACCGCGGGCGGATTCATCGGAGCTGGTTCTCACCCGACGCCTCTGGATGATCCGGGGCCTGGGAATCGGTGAGCCCGCCAACCTGATCATCCGCGCGGAGAATGGAGCGGTGCGTCGGGTGAACGTCGTGCCGGGTGGCATCACCCAGGCCGTCCTGTTCGATGGATTCAACCGGATCCAGGACCAACGTGATGAAGGCGGAAGCGACCTGCTCCAGCGCATCGTGCTGGTCCTGCCGGATGGCGTGGCGTCGGGACCGGACACGGATGGCGACGGGCTGGGGGACAACGACGAGCGGGATCTGGGAACGGATCCGTTGCTGGCCGATACCGATGGGGACGGAGTGAACGATCTGGTCGAGGTGTCGAACTGCCGCAATCCGCGGTTCGCGGAGCCGCCCGGATTCCAGACGGACCGCGACTGTGACGGCTGGCCGGATGCCCTGGAGTTGGCCGCGAACACCCATCCCGATGACCCGACTTCAACACCCCGCATCACGGCCTTCTCCGGCCCGGCCAGGATGGAAGTCGCGCGGGCGGAGATGACCCAACCCACCGGAATCTTCCGACGTGGTCCCAAGGCGGTGTTCCTGTCGGCGCCAGCCAACCTGGGAGTGGCCCGGGCGGCTTTCCGCGACCCCGCAATCGGAGGCACCAACACCTTCATCGCGACGCCCCAACTTCTGGAAATCGAAGGCAAATGATCCGTCGGAACGGAACCAAAACCATGAAAATCAACCTATCCCGGACCGGCTGCGTGTCGGTCCTCTGCGTCCTGTGGCTGGTTCCCGCGGCGCTGGCCCAGTCCTTTCAGTCCGGGAGCACCGGTGGGGATGGAGTGCTGGATGTCCTGGTGGACACCGTGTTGCCCGCCCGTGGCAGCGGCATCTTCAACTACACCAGCATCCGGGTCCGGCAAGGCGCCCGTCTGAGCTTCGAGCGGAATGCGGCGAACACCCCGATCCATCTGCTCGCCACCGACGATGTTCGGATCGAAGGGGTGGTGGATGTGTCGGGTGGCCTGGGGTCGGCACTGGACGGCGGAGCGGGAGGTCCCGGGGGATTCGATGGAGGGAAGCCGGGCATTGCCGGGAAGGCACCGGGAGCCGGATACGGCCCCGGTGGCGGCAAGGGTGGGACTGCCGCCAACACCGCGGCGGCTGCGGGAGGAGGATCGCATGCCACGGTTGGAATTGCCGGCAACTCCACCCTCAAAGGGACGCCCTATGGCAGCGAGTTGTTGCTGCCGCTGTTGGGTGGAAGCGGTGGTGGCGGCCAGCCGGATCTGGGTGGCAGCGGCGGTGGCGGGGCGATCCTGATCGCCTCCAGCAAATCGATCGAAGTCAGCGGGGAGATTCAGGCAAATGGGGGTGGCGGAAGCGGTTGGGGCTATGGCTCCGGCGGTGCGATCCGCCTGGTGGCCAACCGGGTCTCCGGCTCGGGCACCCTGTCCGTTCATGGCAACAGCTATGGCGGTGACGGCCGGATCCGCATCGACCTGGTCCAGCGCGATGGCCTGTCACTCAACTTCAATCCGGGCTCAGCTGGAACATTGGTCGTGGGGACGTTGCTGACGGTTTTTCCTCCGGTGTCATCCCGGTTGGAGGTGGTCAACGTGGCGGGGCAACCGGTCCAACCCGGGCTTCAGTCCTCGGTCTTCATCAGCCTTCCGCCGGGCAGCACCGGCAACCAGGATGTGGAAGTCGAAGTGCGCGACTTCAATCAGGTGTTGCCGATCACGGTGGCGCTGATTCCCGACAGCGGCCTGCCCTCCTTTTACAACGCCACCCTGGACAACACCGCCGGGAATCCGGTCCGCCAGAAGGTCCGGGTGAACATCCCTCCCAACGTCCTCGTGCGGGTCATGGCGTGGAGCCGGTGAGGTGGATTGGGTCGGGTGTCGGCGATCAGGGGAGAGTGGGTGGATTCCATCAACGCACGTTGGAGGGAGGCGGACAGATCACGGCGGCGAGGCCGAACAGGGCCACCAGGATGGCCAGGGCGAGGAACACGGCCGCATAGGATCCAGTCCAGCGATGTCCCTGGGCCACGAGCATCGGACCCACGGCCGAGGCGATGACGGTGAGCATCTGGGCGGTGCCCTGGATGCGACCCAGGTGGGTGCGCCCGAACTGACGCGCCCAGTAGCTGAAGAAGATGACCATCACAAACCCACCGGAGACACCGACCACCGAGGCGAAGAGATCGACGTGGGCGACGGTCTCCAGGTGGGGAAAGGCGACCAGGGCGCCGGCCAACAGGGCCATGGCCGCCGCCATGAGCCGGTGACTGGAACCGCGGTTGGCCAGCCATCCGCCAAGGAGATTGCCGGCCAGCGAGGTCAGGGCGGTGATGACCAGGCTGCGATGGTAGATGCCGGCGGCGAAGCCGCGCTCGGCGAGGATGGCTTCATTGAACAGACCCAGGCCGGAGGCGATGAGGTTGTAGAGCGAACTGGCCAGGGCAAAGACCCAGAAGGCCGGAGTGGCCATGGCTTCCAACCAGGTGTGGTCGCGTTGCCGGGGCAAGGCCCCTCCCGATCTGGGTTCGGCAACGGCTTCAGGTCCGGATGCATCGAGGGTCAGATGGCAGTCCTCGGGCCGGTGACGCACCAGCAGCCAGGCAAGGGGGGCGAGCCCGGCGATCAAGGCGAGGCCAATGCCGGCCCAGGCCCGGCGCCAACCGAGTTCGATCACGGCTGAACCCACGACCGGAAAGGCGATCATGAAGCCAACGCTGAGCAGGAGGGCGTAGAGAGCCATTGCCAGGTGCAGGCGGGGTCGGAACCACTGACCCACCAGCGCGAGGCTGACGATGGAAAGCGCGCTTTGCCCAAGACCCCGGGAAAGCACCAACCAGAGGAAGAGCACCGGAGCGGTCGTGGCCAGGCTCATGCCGAGCACAACGCTTCCGAGGACGAGGGCGAGGCCGGTCAACAGGGCGCGCGCACCCCAGCGATCCAGCCAGCGTCCGAATCCGAGACAGAACAGGGAGCCCAGGAGGGTGGCCCAGAGGTTCATCCCGGCGTAGGTGATGCGGTCGATGCGCAGGTCGATGAGGAGCGACTCGGTGATCAGGCCGAGTCCCTGGGTCCGTCCGGGCAGGGTGCCGACCATGCCCAGTGCAGCGGCACCCAGGATGATCCAGCCGTAGTAGACGGGAATCCGGGCAAGGAGGGCCGGGAGCGGACGGGGTTGTGCCAAGGCATGCGACATGGGTCGGTGATGACGCACGGTCGATGACCCGTCCGCCAACGGGGTCAGGCTACTGCAACCCGCCTTGCTGTACCAAGGGCTGACGTGGCCACCAGGCGGTCAGCAGAAGTGCGCAGAGGACGATGCCAGCAGGGCGGACAGCGGGACGGGCGAAGAGGATCGCCCCGTTGAAGATCATGAAGAGGAAGGTCCCGCGGACACACCATTCCCATACGCCCAGCCGGGGGTGACGACGGAGGGAGTTGACGGCATGGGCGATCCAGAGCAGGGAGAAGGTGTAGTTCACCCATAACCCGCCACCCCAATTCCAACCGGTGACCGCGGCGGTCTGTCGGGCAGTGGCGAGAACGGCGTCGTCATGGCTCCAATGGTGGTGGAATTGGAAGGCACAGACCACGTGGGCCAGGTAGATCAGCGCGCCCAGCAGGTGCACCCACGAACCGAACCGGATGCGTCGGGATCGGTCGACGATCCCGCAGCGAATCCGGAGGGAGGAATGCAGGAGTTGCGCGAGCACGTAGCAGATCAAGGCCAGCCAGATGGTGGCCCGGGTCAGGATCAGCCCGGACTCGGAATCGGATGGCATACGGCGATGATGGCATGAATCCCGGAGGAGTTGTCCATAGGCCGAAGTCAGTTCATTCAGGATGCGGCAGTTCACTTGGCCGCAGACTTCGCCGATTCCGGAGATGGAAGGGCTGGACCACCGAGCCCCATCTGGGTCTGCGCCTCACCTCGCTGGCGCGCAGGGTCCACTAATGGGCAATGCCGCTCCCTCAGAGCCCGTCTGAAAACTCCCAGGGGTGCTGCGACGAGAGATTTGGCTGAAAGCCGAGGCGTGAGCGGCGAGTAT
>CAZDYB010000312.1:0-5696 GCA_964509045.1 uncultured Akkermansia sp. | reverse complement strand
CGGACAGCATCGGATCCGTCACATCCTTCCCTCCGATTCCATCCCGGCCCTGCGTAATGCCGGGATGACCTGTGCCGTGCTGAACGTCGAGGACTTCATCGCTCGTCATCAGCAGACCCCGGCCGAATGGGCCACCGCCAACGGCGGACGCATCGCCGGTGAAACCGGCATCCAACTCCTCGCCCGCGATCCCTCCCGCCCCTTCGCCGTCGTCGTCTGGTAGTCCCGTCAGCGAACTCCGGACCCTCTCACGCCCACCGACGCAATCCCCTGGGGACAGGCTCCCTGCCCATGTGATCAAAAACCCACAGATCTGAACTTACCTAAACCTCCTCACTCGGATCTCGTCTGGGGACAGGCTCCACCCACCAATCTGAAATCCCACGGGGACAGGCTGCTCATCAACTCTGGGGACAGGCTCCTCACCGACCGCCGTACCGACCGGGGACAGGCTCCCTGCCCCACGCCCACCGGCGCAATCCCCTGGGGACAGGCTCTCCGACTGCCACTCCCCCCCACTTCCCGACCGCACTCTTCCATGGGGACAGGCTCCCTGCCCCATGTGATCAAAAACCCACAGATCTGAACTTACCCAACCCTCCTCACTCTCCTCACTCGGATCTCGTCTGGGGACAGGCTCCACCCACCAATCTGAAATCCCACGGGGACAGGCTGCTCATCAACTCTGGGGACAGGCTCCTCACCGATCGCCGTGCCGCCTGGGGACAGGCTCCCCGGATGCGGCTTGGACCCCGCGCCTTCAGCCCTGATCCACAGGACCGCATCGACCTACCGATGGCTTTCACATGGGGACAGGCTTCAGATCCGTCATCCCCATTTTCCGAACGTGCCAGCCGGCCGGAGGTCCGGCTATCGTGTCACCCATGTCCGAGTCGCCTGTTCCTCTGGCCGCCAAATGGCCGTTCCTCGTGGGAGACCTCTGCCTGTTGGGTGCCGCCGCCGGGGTTGCCTGGCTGGCCCACCTCGGGCGCATCGAATGGAGTCTCGGCCTTGCTTCCCTCCTCCCGGTCGCCGTTGCCGTCGGCGCCTGGATCCTTGTGACCCCATTCCTCCGCGACCAGGAAGCCACGCTCCGGCTTCAGGAACAGGAAAACCTCGCCGACACCCTCCGACAGGTGCAGCAGCTCGAAAAGGCCGCATCCTCCATCGCCTCCGGCACTGCCCAACTCCAGTCCGGCCAGCAATCCCTGGATCGGGCCCAGGCCGCCGCGACCGCCATCGCCCAACAACTCACCGCCGACCGCAAGGCCTTCGTCGAAGCCCAGCAACGCACCCACGATCAGGAACGCCAGAATCTGCGGCTTGAAGTCGACAAACTCCGGCGGAGCGAAGAGGAGTGCATGCGCGTGGTCTGCCATCTCCTCGACCACAATTTTGCGGTCTACCAAGCCGGCCTCCGCTCCCCGCAACCTGGCGTCGCCCATCAACTCTCGCAGTACCGAGCAGCCTGTCTCGATGCCGTCCGCCGCCTTGGGATCGTCGCCCACGAAGCCAATCCCGGTGAACCCTTCAATCCCGAGTTCCACCAGACCCTCGACGGCCAACCCGCCCCCGCCGCCAGCATCATCCAATCCACCCTCGCCTGCGGCTACAGCATCCGCGGCACCCCCGTCCGCCCCATCATCGTCGCCCTCCAACCCGCATCCGAATCCCTTCCCAACGCATCCCCGACCGCCCTCACCGACACTCTGCAGTCGACCGTTCCCCCCTCGGACTCCTCCGACCCCATCCTTACAGCTTCGCAACTCCCATTGCCTCAGACAGACGCCGACTCAAGTCCCTTGCCGGGTTGATCCCCTGCAACCTCAGCTTGGTCTGGAACGCCGCCACCTCCACCAACCGCGCCAGGTCGCGCCCGGGCCGCACCGGGATCTCCATCCGTGGAATCGGCACCCCCAGCAGGGTCACCGTCCGTTCATCCAGGCCCAACCGATCCACCTCTTCCGCCGGATCCCACTCCTTCAACGTCACCACCAGATCCACCTGCTTCTCCAATCGGATCGCCGCGACCCCGAACATCGCCGCCACATCGATGATCCCGATGCCCCGCACCTCCATCAGGTTCCGGGTCAGTTCCTTTCCGCTGCCAAACACATGGCGTCCGTCCACCAGGTGCAGGCGCGTGATGTCGTCGCTGACCAAGCTGTAGCCGCGTTCGAGCAGTCCCAGCACCGCCTCGCTTTTTCCGATGCCGCTCTTGCCCTCGATGATCACCCCGATGCCCTGGATATCGACGAAGCTGCCGTGAACCTGGGTGCGCGGGGCGAAAAGCGCCTCCAGGGACAGGGTGGCCAGGTTGATGAACTTCATGGTCACCAAACCGGTCTGCAGCACCGGAATGCCCGCCTTGGCCGCGCACTCCAGGAAATCCGGGTCCGGCTTCAATCCGCGGCACAACACCACGCATGGAATGCGTGAGGCGAACAGGTCCCGGTACCGTTTCCATCGCAATTCCGGGTCCAAGGTCTTGAGGTAGGCCGTCTCCACATTGCCCACCACCTGCACCCGACGCGGCGCGAAATACTTCTTGAACCCTGCCAACGCCAATCCCGGCCGGTTCACCGTCGGTTCGCGGATCACCCGATCCAGGCCCTTGCCATCCCCCAACAACGTCAGTCCCAGACGGGCCGCGGTGTCATTGTAGAATCTTTCGACCGTGACCGGGGCACTGTTCATGGGATTGTCAGAGGTTGAAGTCCGGCCCGAGATAGATCTCCCGGGCCTTGGGATCGTTGACCAATTGCTCGGCTGGGCCTTCGTAGACCACGCGCCCCTGGTGGATCAGGTAGGCCCGATCCACCAGCTTGAGAGTCTCCCGCACGTTGTGGTCGGTGATCAGGATGCCCAACCCACGCTCCTTCAACCGCCGCACGATCTTCTGCACTTCATACACCGCGATCGGATCAATCCCGGCGAACGGTTCATCCATCAACAACAGCTTCGGACTCGTCACCAGCGCGCGGGTGATCTCCAACCGCCGCTTCTCCCCGCCGCTCAACTGGTAGGCCATGCTCCCCGCCAACCGCGTCAGATCCAGTTCATCCAACAGGTACTTCAATCGCGTCGCCTGCTCCGCCCGCGTGCAATCCACCGTCTCCAGGATCGCGCGCAGGTTGTCTTCCACCGACAATTTCCGGAACACGCTCGGTTCCTGTGTCAGGTAGCCCACCCCCAACCGGGCCCGCAGATGCATCGCCAACCGCGTGATGTCCCGGTCCCCGAACTGCACCCGCCCCTCGTCCGGTCGCACCAATCCCACCACCATGTTGAAACTCGTCGTCTTGCCCGCCCCGTTGGGCCCCAGCAATCCCACGATCTCCCCCGCATTCACATGGATCGACACCCCGCCGACCACCCGCCGCGTCCCGTATTGCTTCACCAACCCTTCCACCGTCAGAAGCCGGGACTGCCCTCCGGTCTCGGATGACGTGTCGGGCGCCGGAGCCATCGCCTGGGGAGTAATCGCCATGGAAACCTTCGGGTCAGCTCACTTCACGGGAACGGCGTTGGTGGAAGGCGCGTTGGTTCCGCGCCGAAACAGGCCGCTCGACTTGAAAAGCTCCGGATTCAACTCGGTCCGATGATTCCCCATCGCCCGGACCCGATCCCGGCCGAGCTCATAGATGACCGTATCGCCGCGCGTGATCCCCTGGGGAGCTTCCACGCGCGGTGATCCACCGGTCAGGGTCACCGTTTCGTTGGTCGCCGTGTACACCGCCCGTTCGCCATAGGCCCGGATCACCATCGGTGCATCCCCGGGCTTCCGCCCCGGTCGCACGACCTCGATGACCACGTTGGTGGTGGCAACCAGGGTATCGATGCGTTCACCGCCATCCGCCTGGGTGGCCAGCAGATCTTCACAACTCAGTTTCAACAGCCCGGGCACGTCCAACCGGACATCCCCCATGTAATGATAGGCGCCCACCCCGTAATCGATCTCGAACGACTTCGACTCGATCGGCACCCGGGCATCCTGCGCCATCAACACCGTTGCAAGGATCCCTCCCAGCAACCCCGCCATCTTCGTTCCATACTTCATTCGTCGCCTCTCATCCCTTCACTTCAATTCCGTCACTTCGTCTCCCCCCGCGGCCGCGGCAACCGCACCAGCACCGTCGTCCGGACCCGATTCGAGATCACCAGATGCTGGGCGCCGTGATCCCATCGGAATCCCTCGCCCGAAAGCTCAAACCGACCGTCCACCTGCTCGACCTGCAACGTGCCGGGCGACGTCGCCAGGAAACCTTCATTGGTCAATTGCACCCGGCACGCCGGCGCCTTCGCCCTCAGATCCGGTTCACCATCCTTGCGGAAGGTGTTCACCTCGATCCCCTGCACCTCGAAGACCCGATCCGCCACCGGCAATGCCGTCTCACCCCGGAACGTCCCCTGGGTCGGCCCACCCGGCTTCCTCAAGGTAAAGGTCCAATCCCGGATCGGCTTCACCCCGGGCGCCTGCGCCAGCATCACCGCGGCCAGGCAAAGCCCGTTCATTCCCACCAGCCACCCCATGTTCCGGATCGTTCGCAAGTGACCGCAGAATGAAAGCCACCCCCCCGGATTAGGAAGTGAATTTCGCAACCATCCCGTCCCACCGCCCCTGCGCCTTCATCACCAGATCCACCACCTCCCGCACCGCCCCACACCCCCCCTCCCTCCGACACACATAATGCGCCAACGCGCGCGCCTCCTCGATGCCATCCGCCGGCACCGCTGCAAATCCCGCCCGTTTCAACGCCGCCAGGTCCACCACATCATCCCCGATGTACAAGGTCTCCTCCCAGCCCACCCCTGCATCCCGCTGGATCTCCTCGATCAGCGTCACCTTCGGCGTGCTCGATTGCCTCAGGTAATCGATCTTCAGATCGTTCGCCCGCTCGGTCGTGGCACCGGACGGGCGCGCACTCACCCAACCCACCCGCACCCCTTCCGCCTGCAACAGGCGCAGGCCCAATCCGTCCCGGATGTGGAACACCTTCCGTTCCCCGCCCACCCCACCCATCTGGACCGTTCCCTCCGTCAACACGCCGTCGACATCGCACAGGAACAATTTCACCCGCATCAACCGCTCTTTCAGGACCACCGGAATCTCCATCCGCCGATCCTACCCGGGCCGGGGGCATGAAATAAAGAACCTCACCCTTTTTTGGCCGTCTTTTGCGTTGCACCGGTCCCCACCCCCGCGTTCACTACGCGCCATCTTCCGCCTCCGCGACACGGTTATCCGGGTCGTCAAATGATCTTTTGGAGCGGACCTGTGCCGTCATGCAACAACGTCTGAGCCCTGTGTTCGGTGTCGGAATCCCGTCCGGTGGACGGTTCCCTTCCACCCGTCCCAACCCAGTCGTCACCCGCATCGGCACCCCACGGACAACCAACCAACGAGACACACTATGAGCAGTTCCAACGAGGGCATCGCGCCCAATGCCAGCCGCCTGTTGTGGGCCGGCTTTATGGCCATCCTTGCCGCAGGCGTCGGCTTTTCCATCCGAGCCGGCATCTTGGATGACTGGGGTACCCAGTTCGGCTTCACCCAGACCGACCTTGGCCAGATCACGGGCGGCGGCCTCGTCGGATTCGGTATCGTCATCCTCATCGGCGCCCTCCTCGCCGATGCCATCGGCTACGGGAAGCTGATGATCCTGGCCTTCCTCTGCCATTTTCTCTCGGCCGCA
>CAZDYB010000311.1:0-5706 GCA_964509045.1 uncultured Akkermansia sp. | reverse complement strand
CGCCCGCCTTCGGAAGTGAAGCCGAGCGTGGATTGACGCCCGGCGATCGGTCCCTAGGATGGCCGGCAATTCCCTGCCTGCCTTCACCGGCATCCGCTCCGATGGTGACCGAAGGAATCCTCCCACGACGGGGTCGAGCATTCTTCCTGTTCGCAGGGATCGCCTTTGCGTCGCTGATTTCTGCTGCCGCACCGGCGGAGGTGCGGGTGCCCACTCATTCCTCCACGGCTGCCGTGGACGTTGTCCGTACATTTGTGGATCGGCATTGCATCGAGTGCCATGACGGCGACGTCACCAAGGGTGACCTCAACCTGGAGGCGATCCGATCCCAGGATCCATCGGTGCACTCCGGGATCTGGGAGCGGGTTGTGCAACGGTTGCGCACCCGGCAGATGCCGCCATCCGACAAGGAACGTCCGGAGGAGGCCGACTACACGCGCGTGCTGACGGACCTGGAGCGTTCCCTCGACGCCGCGGCGGTGAGGGACCCGGATCCCGGCCGTACTCCAACCCTGCGACGCCTCAACCGGACCGAGTACCAGAATGCCATCCGGGACCTGCTCGACCTGCAGATCGATGCCGCGGCGCTGTTGCCGAAGGAAGACGCCGGTCACGGTTTCGACAATGTCGCGGTGGGAACGCTGTCCCCGACGCTTCTCGACCGTTACCTGTCGGCCGCGCAAAAGATCAGCCGCCTCGCGGTGGGGACTCCCCAGCCCGTTGCCGGGCACACCTTCCGGCTTCCTCCCGACCTGACCCAGGAAGAGCACGTCGATGGGCTGCCGTTGGGGACCCGGGGCGGGACGCTGATCCCCCATGTGTTCCCTCTGGATGCGGAATACGAGATCCAGATCCGGCTGACCCGGGATCGCAACGAGGAGGTCGAAGGGTTGCGCGAACCGCATGGCGTGGAGGTGTTGCTCGACCGGAAGCCGATCGCTTCGTTCATGGTGGTGCCGCCGGGTGGGGACCGGGATTTCGAGGCGGTTGACCGGCACCTTCGGATCCGGGTGCCGATCACCGCCGGCCCGCATGCGATCGGGGTGACCTTCCCCAAGAAACCCTCGTCGTTGCTGGAAACCCGCCGGCAACCGGGAGCCGCGCGGTTCAACATGCATCGGCATCCCCGCCTGGGGCCGGCGGTGTATCAGGTCACGATCAATGGCCCTTACGAGGCCAAGGGACCGGGCGAGACCCCCAGTCGTCGTCGCATCTTCGGGTCGAAGCCCACGGGTCCCGCGGACGAAGACGACTGTGCCCGGCGGAATCTCACTGCCCTGGCGCGTCGCGCCTATCACCGGCCGGTGACCGGGGAGGATCTGGAAGGACCGATGAGGCTGTATCGCGAGGCGCGGGAGGAGAAGGGTTTCGAAGCGGGCATCGAGGCAGGCCTGGGCGCGATCCTGGTCAGTCCCGGATTCCTGTTCCGCATCGAGCGCGACCCGGAAGGGATACCGCCGCGGACCGCCTACCGGATCACGGATCTGGAGCTGGCGCGTCGCCTGTCCTTCTTCCTCTGGAGCAGCATCCCCGACGAGGAACTGCTGGGGCTTGCAGTCCGAGGTGAGTTGCATCGTCCGGCGGTGCTGGAAGGGCAGACGCGCCGGATGCTGGCGGATCCGCGGGCCGCGGCGTTGTCCGATCATTTCGCCGGCCAATGGCTCTACCTGCGCAATCTTGAATCGTTCACGCCCGACGTGCGGTTGTTCCCGGACTTCGATGACAACCTCCGGCAATCGCTGCGCCGCGAGACCGAACTGTTCTTCCAGAGCATTCTGCAGGAGGACCGCAGTGTGCTCGATCTGGTCCGGGCGGATTACACGTTTCTGAACGAGCGCCTCGCCCGGCACTACGGCGTCCCTCATGTCCGGGGAAGCCAGTTCCGGAAGGTCGCGGTCGCGGACGTGGGCCGGGGCGGATTGTTGCGTCACGGGAGCATCCTTGCGGTGACGTCGTATGCCGATCGCACCTCACCGGTGCTGCGGGGCAAGTGGGTCCTGGAAAATCTTCTGGGAACCCCGCCACCACCGCCACCGCCGAATGTCTCCAACCTGAGCGAGAACCGGGTGTCCTCGAAACTGTCCGTCCGCGAACGACTGGCGTTGCACCGGGCGGACCCGGCCTGCGCGGGCTGTCACAAGCTGCTGGATCCGCCGGGGTTCGCCCTGGAGAACTTCGACGCGGTGGGCCGCTGGCGGACATTGGAGGAAGGCCGGCCGGTGGATGCCACCGGTGGCCTGCCCGATGGCAGCCGGTTCGAGGGCGTGACCGGACTGGAGGAAAGTCTCCTGCGTCGTCCCGAGGTGATCGTGGGTACGATCGCCGGGAAGCTGTTGACCTACGCGCTCGGGCGTGGGCTGGAGCCCCACGACGCCCCGGCCCTTCGCAGGATCCTCCGGGATTCGCAGGCGCAGGATTACCGTTTTTCGTCCATCATTGTTGGCATCACCCAAAGCACACCGTTCACCCTGAGGAGGTCAGAATGATCATCACCAAGAAGTCCCTGCCGCGTCGGACGTTCCTGCGGGGCCTCGGCACGACGCTGGCGTTGCCCTTGCTCGACGCCATGATTCCAGCCGCGACGGCCTGGGCCAGGACCCCGGCCAGACCCGTGCCGAGGCTCGGCTTTGTCTTCATGCCGATGGGATGTGACCAGAGTCGTTGGACGCCGCCCGGCAACACGCTCGATCAACTCTCGCCGATTCTGGAATCCCTCGCGCCGGTGCGGGAGCAGGTGACGGTGATTTCGAATCTGGAGCTCCAGAACGCCTATCCCGGCAGCCATGCGACGTCGAACTCCGCATTCCTCAGCGCCGCCAAGGCGAAGCTGACCGAGAGCACGGATTACTTCCTTGGAACCACGGTGGATCAGGTGGCTGCGCAACAGATCGGTCGCGAGACCCAGCTCCCCTCGCTGGAACTGGCGATGGACCTGCTCCAGGTCGTGGGCCAGTGCGACAATGGCTACGCCTGCGCCTATCAGAACAACCTTTCGTGGTCGTCGCCCACCACGCCGCTCCCGGCGGAGGCGCATCCGCGGATCGTCTTCGAGAGCCTGTTCGGGGAAGGCGGCAGCCCTGCGGAACGGCGGTCGGCCCTGCGCAAGAAGGCGAGCCTGCTGGACTCGTTCAATGCCGACATCCGCCGGTTGCAACGCGACCTCGGGGCCGGGGACCGTGCGCGGGTGGGCGAGTATCTCGAAACGGTCCGGGAGGTCGAACGCCGCATCCAGAAAGCCGAGCGCGACGCCGTCCAGAACCCGCTCCGTGACCTCGACCGACCCGTGGGAGTACCTGTGGCCTATGCCGATCATGTCCGGCTGATGTTCGACCTCCAGGTGCTCGCGATGCAGGGCGACGTCACCCGCGTCATCACCTTCCAGTTGGCCCGCGAGACCAGCAATCGCACTTACCCCGAGATCGGGGTTGCAGATCCGCACCACCCACTTTCGCATCATGGCAACGACCCGGAGAAGATCGCGCGCATGGCGAAGATCAACGCCTTCCACGTGTCGCTCTTCGCGGAGTTTCTTGGAAAGCTGAAGGCGACGTCGGACGGCGAGGGTTCCTTGCTCGACCATTCGCTGCTCCTCTACGGAAGCGGCATCGGCAACCCCAACATCCATGACCACACCAACCTGCCGATCCTCGTCGCCGGCGGGGGTGCCACCGGGCTGAAGGGCAACCGTCATCTCCGGCACGCCCGGCCAACTCCCCTGGCCAATCTCCACCTCACGTTGCTCGACCGGGTTGGCGTCCAGCTTGACCGGTTCGCCGACAGTCAGGGGAAGATCGATGGCCTGTTCGAACCGTTGCCCATCTGACGCCGGACCGATTCCGGACCCGCCTTCCCATGTTCCCGATGCGCATCGCCGATCCTCAACGAAGCCGGCTTTCCCCGGCGGGAATGCGCTGTCGTCCGCGGCGGATGGAAGTCCGGTTCACCCAGCTCTGCCTTGCCGCGATCCTGTCCTTGGCTTCCCTCGCGGCGATGGCTGATTCGCCGTTGGCGGATGCGGTCGAGAGGGGCGACCGGGTCCGGATCGGCGAGTTGCTGCGGGGGCATGTCGAGGTGGACGTGCCACAGGCCGACGGCATGACCGCGTTGCACTGGGCGGTCTTCCGCGAGGACCTGGAAACGGCGGAACGCCTGCTCAAGGCCCACGCTGGCGTCGCCGTGACCAACCATTACGGCGTCACGCCCCTGTCGATCGCCTGCGGGAACGGCAATGGTGCCCTGGTGGAACTGCTGCTGGAACGGGGTGCCGATCCCAACACCGTCCTCCGTGGCGGCGAATCCGCCCTGATGACGGCAGCGCGCACCGGGCGGACGGGTCCGGTTGCGGCGCTGCTGAAGCGGGGGGCGGAGGTCAATGCCAAGGAACGTCGAGGTCAGACCGCCCTGATGTGGGCGGCGGCCGAGGGACACGCCGGGGTGGTCGAATTGTTGCTCAAGGCCGGGGCCGATCCAGGCATTGCGCTTCCCGATTCCGGCTTCACGGCCTTCTTCCTGGCGGTGCGTGAAGGCCGGGGTGACGTCGTCCGCGCCCTGCTGAAGGCGGGCATCGACGTCAACGGAACCCTCGAGCCGCGCCGGACCGGTGGAAAGGGGCCGCGCAAGGGGACCAGTGCGCTCCTGCTGGCGGTGGAGAACGGGCATTTCAACCTGGCTCTGGATCTTGTCGGAGCGGGGGCGGATCCCAACGATCAACGTTCGGGCTTCACGCCGCTCCACGTCATGACCTGGGTCCGGAAGCCGCAACGGGGCGAGGACGAGGGCGATCCTGCGCCGCAGGGGTCGGGGAATCTGGGGAGTCTGTCGTTCATCCGGGAACTGGTGAGGCGCGGGGCCGACGTGAACGCCCGGCTTCAAGGCGGCAAGGGTGGCCCGGGCCTCTACACGATGCGCGGAGCGACCCCGTTCCTGATGGCGTCGGCCACCGCGGATCTGGCCTACATGAAGTTGCTGGTGGAATTGGGCGGCGATCCCAACGTTCCGAACGCCGAGCGGTGTACCCCGCTGATGGTCGCGTGCGGCATTGGCGTGGGGGGGGCCGCGGCCAACGAAGTGGCGGGCGAGGAACCCGAGGTCCTCGAGGCGGCACAATGGCTCCTGACCCTCGGGGCCGATGTGAACGCGGTGGACGACAACGGCGAAACGGCGATGCACGGGGCCGCGCTGAAGAACCTGCCGCGGGTGGTCCAGTTCCTGGCGGATCACGGAGCCCGCATCGAGGTCTGGAACCGGAAGAACCGTTATGGTTGGACGCCTCTCGTCCTCGCGCAGGGACATCGCCCGGGCAATTTCAAACCTTCCTTCGAGACCATCGATGCCGTCCAGGGATTGATGACGGCTGCGGGGGTGGTTCCTTCCGCTTCCCCGACCGTGCCGGTGTCCGGTTCCGGTGATCCGTCGGCGGCATGGACGAAGTCAGACCCGTCCGACGCCGCGGCATCGCACCGCACCCTGGCAAGGGACATTGCCTTTGCCCGCGTCGACGGAAAGGAGTTGAAGCTGGACCTGCATCTGCCAGTCGGCCCCCGGCGAGGGCCGTTGATCGTCTGGGTTCATGGTGGCGCGTGGCGCTCGGGGTCGAAAGCAGGCATGCCCCTTGGCAGACTGGTCGAGGAGGGTTACGCCATTGCCAGCGCGGACTACCGGCTTTCCACGGAGGCCAGGTTCCCGGCGCAGATCCACGACTTGAAG
>CAZDYB010000310.1:3277-5720 GCA_964509045.1 uncultured Akkermansia sp. | reverse complement strand
ATCGTCAGGAATGCAGGGCGCGGCCGTCGACGGCGAGGGCGGCTTCCTTGAGGATCTCGGCGAGGGTCGGGTGTGCGTGGGAACAGCGGGCGAGATCCTCGGCGCTGGCATGGAAGCTCATGGCGACGACGGCTTCGGCAATGAGATCGCCGGCGCGTGCGCCGAGGATGTGGACGCCGAGGATCCGGTCGGTCTCGGCATGGGCGAGGATCTTGGCGCGGCCATCGGTCTCGCCGAGTGCATGGGCACGACCGTTGGCGCGGTAATGGAAGACCCCCTTCCTGTACGGGATGCCGGCTTCCTTCAGCTGTTCCTCGGTCTTGCCGACGGAAGCGATTTCCGGGTGGGTGTAGCAGACGCCGGGGATGGTGTCGTAGTCGACGTGCCCGTGCTTGCCCGCGATGAACTCCGCACAGGCAACCCCTTCCTCTTCGGCCTTGTGCGCCAGCATGGGCCCCTTGATGACGTCGCCGATGGCGTAGTGACCCGGGACCGAGGTCTTGAAGTGGGCATCGACATCGATGCGGCCGCGGGGATCGAGCTGGATCCCGGTGGTTTCGAGGCCGAGTTCAGCGGTGTTGGGGATGCGACCCACCGCGACGAGGATCCGATCGGCCAGGATGGGATCGCGACCTTCGCATCGGACGACGCCCTGACCATCCTCGATGCGGGCGGACTGCACCTTGTGACCGAGACGGAACTCGAGTCCTTGGCGGGCGAACAGTTTCTGGGCTTCGTCGGCGATCTCGCGATCCATGCCGGGAAGGATCCGGTCGAGGTATTCGACGACGGTGACCTTGGCGCCGAGGCGGGCCCAGACCGAGCCGAGTTCGAGTCCGATGTAACCCGCGCCGATGACGACGAGGTGCTTGGGGACTTCGGAATAGGAAAGGGCTTCGGTGGAGGTGCCGACGACGGTGCCATCGAGTTCGATGCCGGGGAGCGAGGATGGCCGGCTGCCGGTGGCGATGAGGATGTGGGGGGCGGAGAGGGTGACGGATTCGCCGGCGGCGTTGGTGACGGTGACGGATCCGGGGCCGGTGAACCGGGCGTGGCCCTGGATGCGGGTGACCTGATTCTTCTTGAAGAGGCCGTCGATGCCCTTGGTGAGGCCGCCGACGATGTCGTCCTTGCGTTTGAGGAGACGGGCGAGGTCGAGTTGGACGGAGGGGATGACGAGGCCATGCCGTTCGAGACCGTGACGGGAGGCGGAGAAGAGTTCGGAGGATTCGAGCAGGGCCTTGGAGGGGATGCAACCGACGCGGAGACAGGTTCCGCCGAGGGCGGGTTCGCGTTCGACACAGGCGGTGCGGAGACCGAGTTGGGCGGCGCGGATGGCGGCGACGTAGCCGGCGGGACCTCCACCGAGGATGAGGAGGTCGAGGGGGGGCTGGGGGGTGTTCACGGGTGCGGGATCGTGCTTGGAGGCGGGATCAGGCTTCGAGGAGCAGGCGTGAGGGATTCTCGATCACTTCCTTGATGCGCTTGAGGAAGGTGACGGCCTCCTTGCCATCGACGATCCGGTGATCATAGGTGAGGGCGATGTACATCATGGGACGGATGACGACCTGACCGTTGAGGGCGACGGGGCGTTCCTGGATGGTGTGCATGCCGAGGACACCGGACTGGGGAGGGTTGACGATGGGGGTGGAGAGGAGGGAACCGTAGACACCGCCATTCGAGATGGTGAAGGAGCCGCCTTCGAGTTCGGCGGGCATGAGTTTGCCGTCCTTGGCACGGCCAGCGAATTCGACGATGGCCTTTTCGATGCCGGCGAAGCTGAGGCGTTCGGCATTGCGGAGGACGGGAACGACGAGGCCCTTGCCACCGCCGATGGCGACGCCGATGTCGAAGAAGTGCTTGTAGACGATGTCGTCGCCACGGATCTCGGCATTGAGCTGGGGGACGAGTTTGAGGCCCTCGACGACGGCCTTCACGAAGAACGACATGAAGCCGAGTTTGATGCCGTGCCGTGCCTGGAACGATTCCTGGACCTCCTTGCGGAGGTTCATGACGGTGGACATGTCGACCTCGTTGAAGGTGGTGAGGAGGGCCATTTCGGACTTCGCCTGGACGAGACGCGCGGCAACGGTGCGCCGGAGGCGGGACATGCGGACGATCTCAACGTTGGGATCGGCGGGGGAGGGGGCCTGGGGAGCGGCCTGGGGAGCAGGTGCCGGCTGGGTGGGCTTGGCCGGGGCGGCGGCCGGGGCCGCAGCGCGCTGGGCATCTTCCTTGAGCAGACGTCCACCAGGGCCCGTGGGCGTGGCGGAAGACGCGGGAACACCCGCCTCCGCGAGGACCCGGGCAGCGGCCGGCATGACCTTGTCCGGAGTGGCGGGTGCCGCGGGCGGCGTTGGTGCAGCCGTTGTCCCATGGGTCCCACTGGTCCCACCGGTCCCACCCGCCGGGACCGAGGCATCAATCACGGCAATGACCTCCC
>CAZDYB010000310.1:0-3177 GCA_964509045.1 uncultured Akkermansia sp. | reverse complement strand
GTCCCACCGGTCCCACCCGCCGGGACCGAGGCATCAATCACGGCAATGACCTCCCCGACCGCAGCGGTCTGCCCGGTGGTTTTATGGATGGCGGTGAGGGTGCCGGCGGCGGGGGACGGGAGGTCGACGGTGGCCTTCTCGGATTCGAGGACGGCGAGGGTTTCGCCTTCGAGGACGGCGTCACCGACCTTTTTGCGCCAATCGCCGATTTCGACTTCGCTGATGGATTCTCCGACGGAGGGGACCTTGATCTCTGTGGGCATGGGAAAGGATCTGGATTGAGGGACGATGGATAGAGTGGTGTGGGAGGGTAGGACGGGGTTCAGGCGAAGGCGGCGGTGAGGATCTGGTCCTGTTCGATCTTGTGGCTGTTGGCGGAGCCGGTGGCGGGGCTGGCTGAGGCGGGCCGGCTGATGCAGCGCAGGGGTGTGCCGCGGGAGAGGACCTCGGCATGATGCATCCACAGGTGTGTCCAGGCGCCCATGTTGGCGGGTTCTTCCTGGACCCAGACGGCGGGTGCGGAGGAGGGGAAGGGAGCGAGGGCGGCGGCGAGATGTTCGTTGGTGAGCGGGTAAAGTTGTTCGACGCGGACCAAGGCCACGTGACGGGCATTGGTTTCGCGACGACGGGCTTCGAGATCGAAGTACACCTTGCCGGAGCAGAGGACGACCCGGGTGACTTCAGCGGGATTGATCGTGGTATCGGGGAGGACGCGTTGCCAGGAGCCGGAGGCGAGATCGTCGAGGGACGAGACGCAGCGGGAATGCCGGAGCAGACTCTTGGGAGTCATGACCACGAGGGGCTTGCGCAAGGGTCGGATCACCTGGCGTCGGAGCAGGTGGAAATACTGGGCGGGCGTGGTCGGGTACGCGACCTGGATGTTGTCCTCGGCGCAGATGCTGAGGAAACGTTCGAGTCGGGCGGAGGAATGTTCGGGGCCCTGACCCTCGAAGGCGTGGGGAAGAAGGAGGGTGACACCGCTGAGCCGCCGCCATTTGTCTTCGGCGCTGGCGATGAACTGGTCGATGATGACCTGGGCGACGTTGACGAAGTCACCGAACTGGGCTTCCCAGAGGATGAGACCGTCGGGGCATTCGAGGCTGTAGCCGTATTCGAAACCGAGGACGGCGACCTCGCTGAGGGCGGAATTGTAGATGTTGACCGGGCCCTGTTTCGGCTGGAGGTGCTGGAGGGGGGTCCAGGGTTTGCCGGTGTTGAAATCATGAAGGACGGCGTGGCGCTGGCTGAAGGTTCCACGGCCGCAATCCTGGCCGCTGAGACGGACGCGGCGTCCTTCGACGGCGAGCGTGGCGAAGGCAGCGGCCTCGGCAGTAGCCCAGTCGAGGGGTTCCTTGCCGGTGGCCATGGCCCGGCGGTTTTCGAGGATCTTGCGGAGCTTGGGGTGCAGCGTGAAGTCGTCGGGAACACGGGTGCAGGCATCGATCAGGGATCCCAGTTGGGCGACGGGAAACCCGGTGTCGGGTTCAGGCACGGCGGCGTCCTTGCCACCGCGATAGTGGGCCCAGATGCCGGAGGCGGCGTCGGTGGGGAGCTTGTAGCCGGGAGCCTTCGATTCGAAGAGGGCCTTTTCGAGGACCTCACGTCGTTCCTCGGCGATCTTGTCGGCCTCTGCGCGGGTGATGCCGCCGAGTTGGAGCAGGTGATCGAGGTAACCTTCGCGGACGGGCTTGCGCTGTTCGATGGCGCGATAGAGCTGGGGCTGGGTGAAGGACGGTTCGTCGGCCTCGTTGTGACCGAGGCGACGGTACCCGTACATGTCGATGATGACGTCGCGCTGGAAGGTGGCGCGGAAGTCCATGGCGAGGTTGACCACCTGCATGACGGCCTCGGGATCCTCGCCGTTGACGTGGAAGATGGGCACCTGAAGCATCTTGGCGACGTCGGTGCAGTAGGTCGTCGACCGGGCGTCGTCGGGGGAGGTGGTGAAGCCCACCTGATTGTTGACGATGATGTGGAGGGTGCCACCGACGCGGTAGGCGGGCAGTTGGGAGAGGTTGAGGATTTCCTGGACGACGCCCTGGCCGGCGAACGCGGCGTCGCCGTGGATGAGGAGGGCGACGGTGCGTTTGAGTTGGGTGTCGCCGATGCGGTCGGAATTGGCGCGGGCGCGGCCGAGGACGACGGGATCGACGAATTCGAGGTGGGAAGGGTTGAAGGAGAGGGACAGATGGATCTCGCGGCCGGCGGAGGTGCGGAACTTCTTGGAATGGCCGAGGTGATATTTGACGTCTCCGGCGCCGCGGTACTTTTCGGGTTCGAGATCGGCGAACTCGCGGAAGATGACCTTGGGATTCTTGCCGAGGATATTGGCGAGGACGTTGAGGCGACCGCGGTGGGCCATGCCCATGTCGAGTTCGACCACGCCCTGTTCGGCGGCCTTTTCGATGACGAGATCGAGGAGCGGGATGAGGCTTTCGGAGCCTTCGAGGGAGAAGCTTTTTGCGCCGATGAACTTCTTGCGGATGAACTCCTCGAACATGACGGCGTCGGTGAGCCGGGTGAGGATGCGGATCTGGGTTTCGCGGGGGATCTGGAGACGGTTCTCGTTGGTCTCCATCCGGGCCTGCAGCCAGCGCCGGATGGAAAGGTCATCGATGTGCATGTACTCCGCACCGATGGAACGGGCGTAGGTGTTGCGGAGGGTGCGGAGGATGTCGCGGAGCTTCATCCGCGGCAGGTCCTTGGGACCGACGCCATCGGCGGAGAACTCACGGTCCATGTCGGCCTCGCCGAGGCCGTAGAAGGCGGGATCGAGTTCGGGAGGGACGGGGCGTTCCTGACCGAGGGGATCGAGGCGGGCGATGTGATGGCCACGGAACCGGTAGGCGCGGATGAGTTGCCCGACGCGGTCCTGGAGGGCGGTGGCGTCCCGGACTTCGGTGGCCCGTGCGGCCGGGGAGAAGAGGGAACGGGGAGCGACGGTCGGGCTGAAGGGGCGGGTTGGTGCGGCGAGTTCGGCAAGGCCGCCTTCGGCGAAGAAGTTGCGCCATTCCGGTGCGACGGAATCGGGATCCTTCAGGAAACGTTCGTAGAGTTCTTCGACGAAACTGACGTTGCTGAGACTCTGCGTGTGGACTGTGGCGTGGTTCATGGTGGCGCTCTGACAAACCCTCGGCCGGGGAACATTGATGGAGGCGCCGGAACTGCAAGACCGGA
>CAZDYB010000309.1:0-5731 GCA_964509045.1 uncultured Akkermansia sp. | reverse complement strand
CAGGAGGCAAAACAGCTGGAATCCGATCTCCAGGCCGCGCGCAACGCCGCCCGGTCAACTCCCGCCATCACCCCGCCCCGGGGGGTTGTGATCGACGACGACCAGGCCCGCGCGGTCGGTGAATGGACCCTTTCCACCGCGGTGAAGCCCTTCCTCGGGTCCGGTTACCGGCACGATGGCAATGCCGGCAAAGGCACCCGGACCCTCACCTTCCAACCCGCCCTGCCGCGAACCACCGAATACGAGGTGCGCCTCGCCTATACCCACGGCAACAACCGCGCCCCGTCCGTTCCCGTAACCGTGTTCAGCGCCGACGGCGACCGCGTCGTCCACGTCAATCTCCAACGTCCCCCACCGGTCGAAGGCCGGTTCGTATCGCTCGGCCAATACCGGTTCGAACGCGAAGGCGCAGGGTTCGTCCTCGTCTCGAACGAAGGCACCACCGGACATGTCGTCGTCGATGCCGTCCAGTTCCTGCCCATCGACGAACTCCACAAGGAATCCCCGGCAGTTGCCCCGGCCAATCCCGTCCCATCCGGCCCGTCAATTCCCGAGCTGGAATCCGCGCTCGCCCAGGCACGGTTGAAGGCCCGACGGCCCCGGGTCATGGCTCCGGCTGAAGTCGGTGCCACCAACCTGCCCGTGTTGCGTCGGGGCAACTGGCGGCAACCGGGCGAGGACGTCCCGCGAGGAGTCTGGAACACCGCCTTCACCACTCCCACCACCGACCTCGATAACGGCGAAAGCGGACGTCGCAGCCTGGCCGAATGGCTGGTGCATCCGGGGAATCCGTTGACCGCCCGCGTCTGGGTCAACCGCACCTGGCACTGGATCTTCGGCTCCGGTCTGGTTCGTTCCGTCGACAACTTCGGCACCACCGGCGATCTCCCGACCCACCCCGAACTGCTCGATGCCCTCGCCCTCGATTTCATGGCCGACGGTTGGTCCACCAAACGCCTCGTCCGTCGCCTCGTCACCTCCCACGCCTTTCGCCGGACCAGCGATCCCGCCGATCCCGCCATGGCCAGATTGATCCGGGCGGATCCCGACAACCGCTGGCTCGGCCGCTGGCAGGTGCGGCGCCTCGAAGCCGAGGTCCTGCGCGATGCCCTGTTGACCCTGTCCGGAGCGCTCGATCTGGCCGGCCCCCGGGGTGCGTCGTTTCCAGAAAGGCTCGCAGCCGATTACGGATATTCCTCCACGCAATCCTGGCGCAGCGTTTATCTCCCCGTCTTCCGCAATGCCTTGCCAGAAGCCCTCACCGTGTTTGATTTCGCCGATCCCGGCCGGGTCACCGGCGCCAGGGAACGCGCCACCATCGCGCCCCAGGCGCTCTACCTGCTCAACCATCCCTTCGTGCGGGAACAGGCCACCGCCACCGCCCAACGCCTCGTCAACACTCCGGACCCGGCAGAACATCTGTGGCGACTCGCCCTCGGTCGTCCGCCCACACCCGGGGAACGGCGACTCGCCCAAACCCATCTCGCGGCCCATCCCGATCCCAACGTCGCGCTCGCCGAACTGGCCCATGCCGTGATGGGATCCGTCGAGTTCCGCAACCTCCGCTGATCTCCCATGGATCCATCTTCATTCCTTTCGCGCCGCACCGCCCTCCAACGGTTGGCCTGTGGTTTTGGTGGACTGGCCCTGGCCGGAATGGCCGGGCTCGCCGGAAACCCCATGGCGTCCCGTCCACCGCTGATCCGACCCCGGGCGCGCCGGGTGATCTTCCTGTTCATGCAAGGTGGCCCCAGTCAGGTGGACACCTACGATTACAAACCCCTGCTCGATCGGCATGAAGGGCAGCAGATGCCCTTCGATGACGCCCGGGTGTTCGCCAACACCGGCGCGCTGGCCTCGGGTCAGCGCGTGATGCGTTCGCCCTGGAAGTTCGCGCGTCATGGCCAGAGCGGGCATTGGGTGAGTGAACTCTTCCCGCACACCGCCCAATGGGTCGATCAACTCTGCTTCCTTCACGGCATGCAGACCGAAGGCGTCGCCCATGGCCCCGCCACCCTCTTCCTGCACTGCGGTTCCACCACCTTCATCCGACCCAGCGTCGGCGCCTGGGTGAGCTACGGACTCGGCACCGAAAACGCCAATCTTCCCGCCTTCGTCACCCTCTCCCCCAGCCTCGGCAATGGCGGCGCCCGCAATTGGGGTTCCGCCTTCCTTCCCCCCATCCATCAGGGAACCCCCTTCGGCGTCGCCGGTCGACCCGCCCGCGATATGGCCCTCCGTTCCCTCCCAGATCCCAACTCGGATCCTGTCGCACGCCGTCGCCAGTTCGATCTCCTCCAGCAGATCAATCACGAACAAGCCCGACTCTCCCCCGACCAGGCCGCCACCGAGGCCGTCCTCCATTCCTACGAACTCGCCTGGCGCATGCAGTCCACCGCCCCCGCCCTGCTCGATATCGCCGGTGAATCCGATGCCACCCGCGCCCTGTACGGGATCGGGGAGGACTCCACCGACGAATTCGGCCGCCAATGTCTCGTGGCCCGCCGCCTGTGCGAGGCCGGGGTCCGCTTCATCCAGGTCACCTACGGCGACAACACCGCCAACCCACGCTGGGATCAACACTCGGACCTGCCACGACACGCCCAGCACGCCCGCGCCACCGACAAACCCGTCGCCGGTCTCCTCGCCGATCTCCATCGACGCGGCCTCCTCGAAGACACCGTGGTGTGGTGGGGCGCCGAATTCGGTCGCACGCCCTACGCCGAAAAGAATGGCACCGGTCGCGATCACAATCCCGGAGGCTTCACTTCCTGGCTGGCTGGGGGCGGTGTGAAACCCGGATTCTCCTGGGGCGCCACCGACGACTTCGGTCATCTGGCCGTGGACGGCAAAGTCCACATGCACGACCTGCACGCCACCCTCCTGCACCTGCTCGGACTGGATCACGAACAACTCACCTTCCGCCACGACGGACGTGATCATCGCCTCACCGATGTCCACGGTGAGGTCATCCGGTCCATCCTCGCCTGACGGTGCCCAGCCCTGGTCCAGAACGCTCGCGCGCCCTCGTCGCGGTGCCGTATGCCGTGGCGTTGATGCTCAGCGCCGCCCTGTTGTTCTCGGTGCAACCCATGGTGGCCCGCATGGGCCTGCCCGTCCTCGGAGGCACCCCTTCGGTCTGGAACACCTGCATGGTCTTCTTCCAGGCCGCCGTCCTCGCCGGTTACACCCTCGCGCATCTGCTCGCCACCCGATGCCGTCACCGCACCCAGGTGCTCACGTTCGTCACCCTGGTCGTCATCGGATTCTTCAGCCTCCCCATCCAACTCGTCCCCGCCGACATCCAGCCGTCAGGATCACCCGCCGGTTGGTTGTTGATCCGACTGTTGGTCGAAGCCGGTTTGCCCGCCCTGGTCCTCGCCACCGCCAGCCCACTCCTCCAACGCTGGTTCAATCGGGTCGATGGACAGGATCCCTACTTCCTCTACGCCGCCAGCAATGTCGGCAGCCTGGGCGCCCTGATCGCTTACCCCGCCTGGATCGAACCCGCCCTGTCCCTCGACGCCCAGGCCAGCACCTGGCGCACTGCCTATCTCGCCTGGGGTTGCCTCATCCTCGCCCTCCATCTCATCCAGCCCAGGCCATCCCCAAAAGGAAACCCCACCGGCACCGCACCCGAAACCTCACCCGAACCTCCCCCCAACCCCGACCGTTGGCTCGCCTGGATCGGATTGGGTGCCATCCCCGCCAGCCTGTTGCAGGGCTGCACCCTGTTCCTCACCACCGACCTCGCCAGCATCCCCCTGCTCTGGGTCATCCCCCTCGCACTCTACCTGGTGACCTTCATCCTCGCCTTCGATGTCCGCACCCGGACCCCCGTCCACCTCGCCCGTCTCGCCCTGCCCTACCTGGCCGTCGGATTGCTCTTCGCCATCCTCACCCGCGCCACCCAACCCGTCCTCCTGCTCATCGGACTCCACCTCGGATTCCTCTTCGCCGCCGGCCTCGTCTGTCACGGTCGCCTGGTCGAACTCCGTCCCGCCGCGGCCCACCTGACCCGGTTCTACCTCGCGCTCTCCCTCGGAGGTGTGCTGGGCGGCGCCTTCAACGCTCTGCTCGCTCCCCACCTCTTCAATTCCATCGCCGAATACCCCATCGCAATTGCCCTCGCCTGCGCCGCTCTCATCCGTCGCCAGTCCCTGTCCAACCCCTCCCAAAAACCCATCCCAACCTCAACCGGATGGACCAGTTGGCGACGCGACCTGTTCCTCAGCGCTCTCCTGGGCGGCGTCACCCTCGGCCTCGGTCTGTTGCTCGAACTGCTGTTGCCCGGTCAGGATCGCCTTCGCGACAACCTGTTGTTCGGCCTCGTCGCCGTCGCCTGCTGGACCGGCCTGGATCAACCCCGACGCCTCGCCTTGTCCCTCCTCGCCGCCTTCACCGTGGGCATCGGTCTCCAATCCCGCTGGGCCAATGACCAGTTCGCCGAACGCAATTTCTTCGGTGTCACACGGGTCACCCGCGATCCCGCCGGCCTCTTCCAACAACTCGTCCACGGAAACACCTTCCACGGACGTCAATATCGTGACCCCGCTCGCCGGCAGGAACCCCTCACCTATTACCACCGACTCGGACCCGTCGGCACGATCTTCGACGCCTTCCGGTTGCGGACATTGGATCGTCCGGGCACCCGCCTCGGCATGATCGGGCTCGGGGTCGGATCCCTCGCGGCTTACGCACGACCGGGCGACGCCCTCACCTTCTTCGAGATCGATCCCGCCGTGATCCGGGTGGCCCGTGATCCGGGTTGGTTCACCTTCCTCCAGGATTGCCCCGCCGGCATGCCACGCATCGTCGAGGGCGACGCCCGACTGCGTCTCGCTGACGAACCGGAGGCGTCCTTCGATCTGCTGGTCCTGGATGCCTTCAGTTCAGATGCCATCCCGATGCATCTGCTGACGCGCGAGGCGTTGAACCTGTACCGGTCCAGGCTCAGGCCCGACGGCTGGTTGGTGGTCCATCTCTCCAATCGCTACCTCAGCCTCGGCCCCGTCGTTGGTGCTCTCGCCCGCGATGCCGGCATGGCTTGCCGTGGACACGAGGATGACGACGCCTCCGCACCCGGCCAGGAGGCATCGCACTGGATGGTTCTGGCACGGGATGAAACGGCGCTGGGCACACTGGCAAGGACGGCGCCGTGGAACGTTCCTGAAATCCCGGCAGGAACCCCCGTCTGGACCGATCAACGCTCCGCCATCTGGCCGGTGTTCCAGTGGCGTTGACAGCAAACCTCACCGCGAACCAGACCAGATACGGGCTTCGGTCTCGGTGATGCGCCCATCGCGATTGGTGTCGCATTCCTGGACCGCCCGGTTGAAGGCGATGTTGGGGCCGCGCACCACGCGGTGCTCATTGCTGAAGACGATGGGCAACGAGACCTTGCTGACGCTTTCCTCCTGCTTGCCGCTGTTGGGTTGGCGGCTCAAGGCCTCGAAAAAGATCCGGCCCGCAGTTTCGTTCTCGAAATCCACCGGGATCCTCGACTCATCACGGACCTCGGACCTTTCGGTGTGGATGCAACCAGCGCTCAACGCGGCGACGAGGACGGGCAGAACTCGGAAGATTGGTTTCACGGGCGCCATGGACTCATCAACCGGCCAGATGTTTCAATCCGCGAGACTTTGACCTCGCGAACCGGGCAGCGCGTATGTATGATACTCATTCAAGCGCCGAACGACAGGGTTGAAGGGGATCTCTCCGGAACAACGCC
>CAZDYB010000308.1:0-5751 GCA_964509045.1 uncultured Akkermansia sp. | reverse complement strand
CCTCTTTGCGTTCTATCCGGGCACAAAAGAGTCCCCCGCCTTTCTTCGTGTCTTCGTGTCTTCGCGTACGCCTCCCCCTTTCGTGCCTTTCGCGGTCCAACAACCCAACCAACAAAAACTCCGGGTCGGATTCCGACCCGGAGTTGAAGTCACTCCTGTTGAACCGTCCCGATCACTCGGGCTTGAACAAACGATAGAATGTCCTCGCATCCGTGATCGGGGCGTAGAAACGGAAGGTACCATCCGCTGCAATCGGTGCGCCCGTCACCGGCACCCAACTCGCCGTGTTCTCGGGCGTCAGAGTCGTTTGCAACGTGTATCCGGCAGGCAACGTCGGCCATGCCACTTCCACCACCGTCTGGATCGTCAGCGTCGGTGCCTCCGGATCCACGCCCGGCACCGGCCGGAAATCGAGATCCTCAGGCGCCACCAACCCACTCGAAACCATCAACCGATCCAGCTTGCCCACATACGGCAGGCCACCAGTCGGCTCCGACCCAATGAAGAACTCCGTCGCGGTCCGCACATCGATCAACACCCCACCCGTATAGGCCACCGTGTCACCCAAGATGCCATCGACATAGAATCTGAACCCGACGCCGTTCTCATGCACGACCGCCACATGATGCCATCCGCCGTCGTCAGGGATCGCCGCGTTGGATGCCTGATCGCGAATGCCCAGCGTCGTGACGAACAGACGACGGTTCGCAATGGAGAAGGACACCGCGCCTCCGGGTCCATTGTTGAAGAAAAACACCGAACGTCCCCCCGGCTGCGCACCAAACTTCACCCACGCCTGGATCGTGAAGTTGCCGTCCACAAACCGGATCACGCCTTCGGGATCAGGCACCACCGCCCGCATCCCAGCCGTCGTGAAATTCAAGCTCCGATCCGTCCCCGAGCCGCTCACCGAATCCGCGTCCCACACCGGGGCCACCAACTCGCTCACGAAAGCGTTGCCGCTAATCGTCGGACGCGCCGCCGTGCCAGCGCTCGCCCACGGACCGTTCGCCTCGTTGAACCCATACGAAACCAGCGTGCTGGTGAGGACCGGCTTCGGCGTGGCCGCCACTGTGTCCAGTTCTTCCACCGGAAGCACCGCCGAATGGATGCGGATCCGATCCAGGCTGCCCGTGATGGTCGTCCCCAATCGTTCCGCCCCGATGTTCAGGTACGCATTCCCAAACGGAATCATCGCGCGTGTCTCCTCAACAAAGGCTGGCACTCCATCCAGGTAAAAGGTCACGCCCACCCCGGGTTCATTCACCACCGCCACGTGATGCCACGTGTCCGGCGTCAGGAAGAAACCGCTGAACACATCCACCACACCGAACAACGTGAAGATCAATTGCCCGTTGTTCAGCCCCACCTTGTAGGCACCCCCATACGCCACGATGCCCTCATTCCCCAATGCCGACAGGCTGCTGTGTTTGACCCATCCCTCCAACGTCAACGGCGTCGTCGACACCGCCAGGATCGGCCCCGGAGCGTCGTTCACCACCAGGAACGCTCCGTTCGCCAACTCAACCGCACGATCCCCCTCCACTCCCGACGGCGAGTCGGTCGTCGACAACGGCACCGCCAACGGATTCAACGGCAACCCCAGCGTGCCCGACAACCCATTGGTTGTACTGGCAATCACCTTGCCCGATCCCTCGTCGAACTTGAATTCCGCCAGCGGAGTCTGCCCGCTCAACGGTCCCACTCCCAATGCCACAGCCGCCAGCGCAGCCATCCATCCCGACCGTCCAATACCCGGTCCCGTACTGTTCCCTGTTGTCATGGTCTCAATTCCTTCAATCAACTCACGGCGCATCCTCCCGACTCCGGAAAGACCGACCCTGTCAGTGAACAATCCGGGCCGCCGTGATCCATCAGGTCCAGGCACCGGATTGCAGTCGAGACGCCCAGGGCCCTTCTGAAACCCACCGGTCCGCCTCATCGCCTCCATTCTATATTCAGGATCGTAACCATCACAACACCAACATGCTGCGTGTTTTTATCCGCCATGCGCATAACACTCCCAGGCATCCATCCATAGCATCGTCCACGATCAGCAATTTGTTCCATCCATCCCCGCCCACACCAGCAATCCCCTCCTATATCCATGCCGTTTCAGCCCGGCAACCATCACACCTTCCCAAAAACAAAAGGGACGTCTGGGTCATAAAACCCAGACGTCCCCAGATGCGGTGACCGCCATTCGCCGTCCCACCCCTCGGAGCGGCGAGCTCTGTCCGCCGTCCCACTCCCCCTCACTCGTAGACGCTATCCTTGGGCCGGGCCATGCGACCCCACTTCTCCCAACCCGGGATCGGATGCTCCGCCATGATTTCCTCGACCATATAGAAGTCGGCGCGGGCCTTGGTCTGCTCTCGCACCCGCGCCACCGTCGCGGGCTGGATCAACGGCAGGTTGTTGCCGAAAGACTGGCGCACATAATTGATCACACCGGCCGTCTCCTCGTCGTTGAGCATCCCCGCGAAGCCCAGCATCGGCGGCACCCCATTCGTCGGCCCGAGACGTTGTCCCCCGATCTCCAATGGTCCCCACAGACCCTTCAACACCACCTTGATCAGGCGTTGGTCATCCGCCAGCCACGGATTGCCGGCCACGTTCAACGGCGGATAGATGCCCGGTGTTCCCGTGCCCGACGACTGATGACACGTCGCGCAATGCGCATCCCGATGGAACACTTCCTTGCCCAACACATACGACTTCATCTCGGCATCATTGAGCTGCCGGGTCGGGCCATAAACCCGTGCGTCCGCTGCCGGCGGAGCTGCACTCAGCTTGAGATTGCCCGCCAGGTATTCCCGCGCGTTCGCATTGGCCGCCAACAGATCCGGTTCCGCCTTCACCAAGGCCGACACATCGTCCTTCAACGTCGTCTCCAGGATCTGCCGGGTCACCGGGCTCATCCACTTGTCGAAGGGATGCCGCAATGCATCCAGCACGATCCGCGCACCATCCAGGTTGTCCAACCACGACGCCGCCACGATCGCCTCCAGACGCACCTGCCCATGCGGATCGTTCGCCGCCTGCCGCAACAACGCCATCGCGTTGGGCACCTGATGATACGTGTACCGCAACACCCGCGTCGCCGCCGACCGCGCCTGATGCGACCGCGCATTCAAACACTGGATCAACAGCCCGGAATCCGGCCGGTTCTGCGACCACGTCGCCCACAAGGCCTCGCACAGGTGCCGGTCATGAAGCGGATCCGACTTGTCCAGCTTCGCCGCCCACGCCTTCACCGCCGGGATCACCTCGGACGCCGGACGTCCCCGCAACTCGCGCCGGGTCCGATACCGGCTCCGGTACTCCGGCAGCTTCAGATTCTCCAACAACTGCGCGACCGACGCCCCGGCAATCGTCGCCGGCTTCACCAGCGGCCGCCCAGGATACGTCACCCGATAGATCCGCCCCCGCTCGTGATCGCGATTCGGATCCCGCGCATTGTGCTGCATGTGCCCGATCAAGGCGTTGTGCCAGTCGACGATGTACAACGAACCATCCGGCGCAAACTCCAGGTCCACCGGTCGGAAATTCGGATCGCTGGAACTGATCAGGTCACCCGCCAGATCCCCTGTGAATCCCGATCCATCCTGACGCACCGCACTGAAGTTCACCCCCAGGAACCCAATGCTGTTGCACGTCATGAACTGTCCCTGCCGTTCCTCCGGGAAATGTCGCGACGACACAAACTCGGAACCGGACGTCGGTCGCGAACGCTTCGGCACATACTCGCCTGCCCGCTGGATCTCCACCCCGTACGGCATCTTCGCCGAGATCGGCAACGCCCAGTAATTCTCGCCGCTCGACGCATCCGACAACACGCCTTGTTCCCAATCGTCAAAGGCCATCCCCCACGGATTGTTCACATCCGACTGGATGTACCTCTCCAACCGGAACCGCTTCGGATCAAACCGCCACGCCCCACCGTCATTCACCCGTTGCGGGCCATACGGCGTCTCCACCTGGCTGTGCAGGAATCGACCTTCCATCATGTAGAAGGCTCCCGACGCATCCGCCGTATAGGCCGAGATCGCATGATGCGTGTCGTGGGTGTCGAACCCGTGCATCAGGATCTCCATCCGATCCGCCCGATCATCCCCGTTGTCATCCACCAACAGGCACAGGTTCGGCTCCTGCGACAGGTAAACCCCCTCCGGCGCCAACTCGAATCCGATGGGCAGGTGCAACCCATCCGCGAACACCGTCTGCTTGTCCGCTCGCCCGTCCCCGTCAGTGTCTTCCAGGATCAGGATCTTGTCGTTCGGCCGCGCTTCACCTGGCATGTAATGCGGGTACGTCGGCGTCGTCGCAATCCACAGGCGCCCGCGGTTGTCGAAGGACATCTGCACCGGCTTCCTCAAATCCGGGAACTCCTTCTCCGAGGCAAACAACTCCACCTTGAACCCCGGCATCACCGTCATCTTTTCAATCGCCGCCACGCCATCCAGGTAGTCCACCCGCCGCTTGAAATTGCTGGGTACCGCCGGAATCGGGCGGGTCTTGGAATCGTCCACCACCAATGCCTTCGCCCGCCCCGCCGCCGTCTCATGGATCAGCGTGTCCCGCAGCGAGATCATCTCGCGGGTCTTCGCGATCTCATCGGGATAATTCTGCGGACCGAACGGGTCATAACGTTGCCCATGGGTGTGCACCCCGTTCACCAGGTTGTAGTCGTTGTTCCAGAAGTAATCCTTCTCCTTCACCGCCGCATGCACCAGCGCCGGATCCGCCTTCGACACCCGCGGCGTCTTCCCAAACGCACCGTCCGCCAACAGCACCGCCAATTCACCGTAGCCAGCCTCCGTCGGCGCAAACCCATTGATCGTCAGCGGCGCCAATCCACGCTTCGCATACCGCGCCTGCGTCGCCCCAAAGAAATCCACCACCGTCAACCCATGCCGGGCCCCCACCTTGCGCATCGCCTCGCCGTACAACGCCAGGTTCGCATTCTCACGCCGGCCATCCGGCAAATCCCGCTTCCCCGACAAGTCCTCAAACGCTATCGGCGTCACCAACACCAGCCGCGGCGCCGCCTCGCCGTCATACGCCTTCGACAACGTATGCTTCACGAACGCTTCCAGCTCCGCCTCGAAGTTCCCCACCCGCTCCGGTCCATCAAACGATTCGTTGTAACCGAAGAACGCCAGGATCGTGTCCGCCTCGAGATGCGTCAGCCACTGGTCGGGCGTCGAGTAAAACCCCTTGCCGAAGTGCGACTTCAACTCCGGATGAAACTGGTCCGCCCCGGGAAATGCCCACTGTGAGGTTCGCGCCGGATGCGGACGGAATCCCGGGGTGTCCCCAGGGCGTCCCATGTTCCGTACGATCAACTTCTCCGACGGAAACCGGAGATGCAGTTCGGTCTCCAGCCGACTGAAATAAACGTCGCGCTCCGCAAGCCCGTTTCCGATGAACACAATCCGTTCCCCCAGACCCGGCTTCTTCACCGCCTGCGACCGGGCCCGGGGCGCCGCCACCGGTTCCGCAGTCGGCGCATGCGGCCGATTGTTGGGCTCAGCCGATTGCACGCTCAACACGACCGCCATTGCGGCCAGCAGCGAAGGAAGACGCGATCTCATGCCCACAGAATGCCGCCTCCCCCCAACCCGGAGCAAGAACCAGCCCCGACGAATTCACCCTGGCATCCCCGTTCTCCCAGAACCCACCCCGATCCAGCCTCGCCTCCTTGTGTCTTTCGTGGTCCGCCCCCCTCTGTGCTCTCTGTGGTGACCC
>CAZDYB010000307.1:2077-5764 GCA_964509045.1 uncultured Akkermansia sp. | reverse complement strand
ACGTCGCCGCCCCAGCACGGAGCGGCGAGGGCCCCTCGCCGTCCTCGATCCCACGGCATCCAAACGTCGCCGCTCCGTGCGCCTCACAAAAAAGTCACTCCTCCAGTTTGCGACGCGAAGACCACGGTCTGAGTCTCCCCGCCCCACAACAGCTCATCCTCATGACCCCATTCCACCTCAAGCAAAAGATCTCCTCGAAAGCCGCCGGGTCCGAGCCCGTCTCCGACCAGGAACGTTCACAGGGCTTCAAGGGTTGGTACATCGCCGGACGGCTTCCCCACCGCGACCTCCCCGGCATGGTCCAGTTCGTCACCTTCCGCCTGGCCGACTCCCTTCCACCCTCACTCCGATTTCCCCAGCCCATCTCCACTCCCGACACCATCGATGCCGCCACAGAATTCGACACCCACCTCGATCGAGGGTTGGGTGAATGCACCCTGAAACGCCCGGCGATCGCCGCCGTGGTGGAACAGTCTCTCTGGCATCAGGACGGCCTCCGATACCGGCTCCATGGATGGGTCATCATGCCCAACCATGTTCACGTGCTGGTCGAAGTCTGGGAGACACCGCTTTTCCGGATCCTCCAATCGTGGAAGAGCTACACCGCGACCCAGTGCCAAAGGATTCTTGGCCGCACCGGCAACTTCTGGCAGCGCGACTATTTCGACCGCTACATCCGGGATATGGAGCACTATCAAGGCACCGTTCGCTACATTGAGGGCAACCCGGTGAAGGCTCGCCTGGTCCGACAGCCACACGAATGGCCCTGGAGCAGTGCGCGGTTTCGAGGGGAACCCGGACCCGAAGTCCCCGTACTCACCCATCCCACGGCCAATCGACTGCCTCCAATCAATCCCTGACGGCGACCAAACGTCGCCGCCCCATCCCGGAGCGGCGAGGGCCCCTCGCCGTCCCCAATCCCCACGGCGACCAAACGTCGCCGCCCCAGTCCCACACCTCACACGATTTACCCACGGCTTACACACGGCGCCCGATTCACCCGCAGACTCAGAGCGTTCAAATCATCCCCATCATGAAACTCAAAAGTCTCTCTTCACGCAGTCGGGTCGCCGTGCTGCTCCTTCTCCTGGGCTCAATGGCGGCAGTCGCCGTGGGCGCAGGATTGAAGCCGGTGTCGGGCAAACCCGTTTCCAAGTCGGTCACGCCGAATCCAGGTTCCATATCGGTCAGTGGACAGGCCCAGGTATTGGTGGTGCCGGACCAGGTCGAAATCCGCCTCGGCATCGTGAGCCATGACCCGGAGCTGGGATTGGCCAAGGCCGACAACGACCGTCGAACCGCGGCCAGCCTGGCGCGATTGAAGGGAATGGGATTGGCAGCGCGCGACTATCAGACCGACGCCATCCATGTGGAGCCGGAATACGAGACGATCGCCGGGCAACCCCCGGTCCTGAAACGGTTTGCTGTGCAGCGGCACGTGGTGATCACATTGCGGGAAGTCGGACGGTTCGAAGAACTGGTGCAGGCCCTGTTGGACGCCGGTGTAAACCAGGTGTTGGACATCCAGTTCTGCAGCACTGAACTGAGGCGGCATCGCGATGAGGCGCGTCGGATGGCGATCCGGGCTGCGCAGGAGAAAGCGGAATTGTTGGTGGGAGAACTGGGCGGGCGTCTGGGTCGTCCGACGCGGATTGATGAACAGGGCAACCAGGGCGGTTGGTCCAGCTACCGCTACTACAGCCTGCACGGCGGCTCGTGGAATTCACGTTCCTCCAGCTACATGATGCAGAACAGCGTGGCTGTGGCATCGGGTCCGTCCGAGTCGGCTGCACAAGGTTCAACCCAGGCGTTTGCACCGGGTCAGATCCAGGTGTCGGCCGTGGTCCTGGTCCAGTTCGAGATGGAGTAACCTCATGGCTGCAATCCAGCCCGATTCCGGGAGACTGAACCCATGAGGGCGCGGACGGTCCTGGTGGTGGAAGACGACGCGGCGATCCGTCGCGGGGTGACCGATGCCCTGCGGTTCGCCGGATATGAGGTCATGCAGGCGGGGGACGGACGCGAAGCACAACGGGTGGCACTGACGGCGACCCTGGATCTGGTGCTGTTGGACCTCGTGTTGCCGGGATTGGGTGGCTTCGAAGTGCTGACTGCGATCCGCGAAGGTCGGCCCAGCCTGCCGGTGATCCTCCTGACCGCGCGCGGCGAGGAATCCGACCGGGTACGCGGCTTGAGGACCGGGGCGGACGACTACGTGGTGAAGCCGTTCAGTGTCCGGGAACTGTTGGCACGGGTGGAGGCGGTGTTGAGACGTTCACCCGAGCGATCCCGCGTGGTCGGGCAATTGACCATTCCAGACGGCCTGGCCGACCTGGACCGTCGCGAGATCCGGTTCAATGACGGCACGCGCAGCGAATTGTCGGAGCGCGAAACCCAGTTGCTGGAATACCTCGCGGCACATCCCGGCCGGGTGGTTTCAAGAGATGAAATCCTCCAACGCATCTGGCGGCTCGACCCGCATCATGTCGAGACCCGGACCATCGATGTGCACATCGGCAACCTTCGGGCAAAACTCCGGGACAGCGGGGATCCGCATCGGGTGGTGATGACGGTGCGGGGTCGGGGCTACATGCTGGCGACGGAGACCCAGGCATGAAGACACCGTGGCAAACCTGGTGGGCGATGGGATGCGTCGTGCTGCTGGCGACGGCGTCGCTGGGCTGGTTGAGCCGCGCTGTGTTGAGACTCGATGCCGGGCAACGTCGGATGGCGGAGGAAGGTCAACGGGAAGAGTTGGTGCGCCTCGCGTTGTGGCGGATGGACTCGGCGCTGGCGTTGCTGGTGGCGGATGAGAACGCACGGGCACCGGAGGAGTTCAGCGCCTTTCATCCTCCGTACCGCGCCTGGTCCACCGAGGGCGTTCCGCTGGCCACCCAGGGCATCCTGATTCCGTCGGGTTTGCTCGGACGCGCCACGACCCACGTACAGTTGCACTTCGAGTGGGCACCGGGTCGCGGCCTCGGATCACCCCGGGTACCGGAGGAGCATCAACGGGTGATGGCGGCGATGGAAGGGTTGGAACTGGAAGAGGCAAAACAGGCGGCCACGCATCTCAAACGCCTGCGGGAAATCCTCGGTGGAGGCAGCGGAGGGGTCCTCGAATGGGAGGGCAGTCCGGTCGGACGGGTGGAAGATCTGATGACGCTGGCGGCGGCGGAACCCAGCCGGGATCGGGCGATGCCGGTGGCCAAGTCGGTCCCCGAGCTGGCGAAGGGCCCGATGAAAAGCCAGGTGGAAAACTACAGTCAATTGAACCAGCAGGAGCTGTTGGCGCGCGGCAATAACCTCAACAATTCACGGGTTCAAAACCGGTATGCGACGAAGGCCGACTCCGCGGTCGGCGGGCCTTTGGCGGAAGTCGGGGGTTATGTCCCGGCATGGATCGCCGAGGAACTGTTCCTGGTCCGACGCGTCCGGACCGCAACCGGAGACCGGCTCCAAGGGGTATGGCTGGACTGGGTTTCCCTGCGGCGTTCGCTGTTGGAATCGATAGCGGACATCGTGCCGGACGGCGGCTTGATCCCCGTGACCGAGGCAACGCCCGCGCCTGATGAACGGCGGTTGGTCGCCTTTCCCGCACGGTTGATCCCGGGGCCGATCGTCGGGCTCGGCCTGCCACGCTGGACGGCATTGCGGATGGCGTTGGTGGCGGGCTGGGTGGGGGTG
>CAZDYB010000307.1:0-2067 GCA_964509045.1 uncultured Akkermansia sp. | reverse complement strand
CCGGGGCGTCTGGTTGGGTCGCCCCGCCCCCGGTGGTCGGCTTGGTGGTTGGGGGTGGGGGGGGGGGGGGTGGGGGTGGTTTTGGCGGGTGGCGGCAATGATGGTGCTGCTGCGGGGCGTGCTGCTGTTGAGCGAACGCCGGGCGGAATTTGTATCGGCGGTGACGCATGAATTGAGAACCCCGCTGACCACCTTCCAGCTCTACAGCGGAATGTTGGCGGACGGGATGGTCACCGACCCGGAACAACGCCGGCTCTATCTCGCGACCTAGTGCGCGGAATCGGGTCGGCTGGGGCGCCTCGTCGAGAACGTCCTCGCCTATGCCCGCCTCGAACGCGGCTCGGCCCGGAACCGGCTGGAAATGATGTCGCTGGCTGAACTCGTGCGTCGGATCCAACCGCGCCTGGAGACCCGACTGGCGGAGGCCGGGCTCTCGCTCCGGATCAACCTGGATCCGGGTCAGGGCGATCGACAGGTCGAGGTCGATGCCGGGGTGGTGGAACAGGTGTTGTTCAATCTGGCGGACAACGCGGCCAAGTACGCCGCGGTGAACGCCGCCGAACCGGTGGTTCATCTCGAGGAAGTGACGGTGCGTGGCAACCGGTTGGGATTGCGCATGCGCGATCACGGACCGGGCGTGGCACGGGATGTTGCCGCGCGCCTGTTCACCCCGTTCCATCGGTCGGCTGAGGAGGCAGCAGGGGCGGCGCCCGGCGTGGGACTGGGATTGGCATTGAGCCGCAACCTGGCCCGCAGCCTTCGCGGAGATCTACGGCTGGATCCCGGGGTGAAGGACGGCGCAGCCTTCGTGGTGGAATTGCCAATGGCGGGGAAGGATCGCCCGGAAGGCGACCGTTGAAGGGAGAGGGGGCATCCCAATGGATCAACAACGAAGGGACGAAGGAACAAGGACCAAGGCCGGTCCGCTTTGAAAGACGGGCCGGCAACCTTGCAGGATTCTCCCGCACCTTCCGAGTTGATCGAACACGCATGGTCGTTGGTGCGGCAGCATCCGGAATGCTTTTGGTTCCGTCATCCTGAAGCCCGGATCCGACACCTTGAAGACGTGCGGCTGGCAGACGAACAATCCGACCTCCCCATGGGCGTTGCGTTCGTGGACCAGCAAGGTCGTCCCGGTTGGCCCGGCGATGACGGCGGCCTGCCAATCCATGCCCCGTCCCTGCGAGGCTGCTGGCCGTCCTCGATCCCACGGCGACCAACCGTCGCCGCCCCAGTCCGGAGCGGCGAGGGCCCCTCGCCGTCCTCGATCCCAACGGCGACCAAACGTCGCCGCCCCAGCCCCAGGGAGCGCGGAATTCATTCCGCACACCGTCGCCTCTTTCGTACGTCCTCTACGGTGCCTGCCGCCCGCCCGCACCCGATGCACGACACGCCTGATAAAGCCAGGCCTTGGAATACGCCCACCAACGCTTCGCGGTGGGCTCGGAAACGTTGAGGACCTGCGCGGCCTGTTCGGTGGTGAGCCCGACGAAATACCGCAGCTTCACCAACTCCGCCTTCGGTCCGTCGATGGCCGTAAACCGTTCCAACGCCTCGTCCAGCAACAGCAATTGGTCGTCGTCCGCCGGGGCCGGGAGGTCGATGTCATCCAGTTCGACATGATCGACGCCGCCGCCATGACGCCGGGCGCTCTTGCGCCGGGCGCGGTCGACCAGGATGCGACGCATGGCCTCGGCGGCGGCGCCGAAAAAGTGGGCCCGGTTCTGCCAGTGCGGCTGGGTATCGGCGCCCAGCCGCAACCACGCCTCATGGACCAGGGCGGTGGGCTGCAGGGTCTGGCCGGCGGACTCACGCGCCATCTTCTGCGCGGCCACCTCGCGCAACTCGGCATAGACCATCTCATAGAGACGACCCGCCGCCTGGGCATCGCCCGAACGTACCGCGGTCAGGATCTGGGTGACTTCACTCATGGGATCAATGGGCTGTGCATCAACGCTGATCCATCTTCCCAGACAGGCACCGTCCAGGAAGATGGCGCGCTCGGATGGGACCGTTCGAGCGCGGCGGCAAACAGGGCTTCTTCGCGGGTGGACATGGGTGCGGTGG
>CAZDYB010000306.1:0-5787 GCA_964509045.1 uncultured Akkermansia sp. | reverse complement strand
TGAAGCCAGCGACCATGCGCAGCAGGGTGCTCTTCCCACATCCCGACGGCCCCACCAAAGCCAGTCGCTCGCCGGGATCCCATAGGACTTGCAGACATCCCGGCACTCGAACACCGGCTCATCCACAGACTCTGTTTCGAGAATTTCCAACGCCCGCGCACCCTGTCCCGATGCCCCAAACCGGCAAGCGCCAACCCAGCGGAAGGAAATGAATTGCGATGGGCTTCCTTCCTCCCATCACCAAGGGAAATTCGCACACACAAGGTCCTGACCCTCTGATACGCAGAGATACTGGTCAAAGGACCTGACGCTCCGGTTGCGACCCCGTACTTCGGTGGCGACACCCGACCACCTTTCGGCGTGCACGGAGGAGAACCGCAACGGTACGGTCCTGACATGCCAGGCAGCCAACCAAAGGACGATCCGGGTGATCCGATGTTTCCCAGATCGTTCGAAACAACGCATTGGAGCGTTGTGCTGGCGGCCAACCAGGACGACGCGTCGGGAGCGGCCCATGCACTGGAGAAATTATGCCGCACCTACTGGTACCCACTCTATGCTTTCCTGCGCCGCGAGGGACGAACCCCGCACGATGCGCAAGACTTGACCCAGGAGTTCTTTGCCCGGCTCCTGCGCGGAAAGTTCCTGGAGAAGGTCGGACCGGACAAGGGCAGGTTCCGATCTTTCCTGCTGGCCGCCCTCAAGAACTTCCTCTGCGACCAATGGGACAGGGCAAGGGCGGAGAAACGCGGCGGCGGTCAGTCGGTGGTGTCCCTCGACGATCACAATGCCGAGGAATTGTATCTCCTCGAGCCGGACCCCGGCGCGCCACCCGAACAGATCTTTGAGCAACGCTGGGCGTTGACCCTGCTGAGCCAGGCGCTCGCGCGACTGCGGGAGGAATTCGCCGCCGCGGGAAAGGTTCACGAATTCGAACTCGCCAAGGTCTTTCTCTCGACCCCGACAAGCGACGGCGCCTACGACGATCTGGCGGCAAGACTTGGAATGACGGTCGATGCCGTCGCGGTAAGAGTGCATCGGCTGCGCCAGCGCTACGCTGAACTCATTCGGGCGGAGATCGCACAAACGGTGGCCAGCCCTTCAGATGTCGAGGAGGAGCTGCAGCACTTGTTCAACGCCGTCAGCCGGTAAGCCAGGTCATCCAGCCTGGAGGCCTCGGATGTTGCCAAAAATAGACACCGACAGATGTGAAATCCTGAGTCGGATCCGCCTTTGTACAGGATGATGTGGCCGCACTCCGAACCAATATGAACACGATTCGGAGATGTCCCAAGTGCGGGGCCGTCCTTATCGGCAACACCTTCGAAGGGTTGTGCCCGGCATGCATGGTAAACGTCATGCGGGAGATCCCCACCCTCGTCCAGGTCACCGAACGGCCAGGGGACCGGATTGGACGATACAGGCTGCTCCAAAGCATCGGCGAAGGCGGCTGCGGCATCGTCTATATGGCGGAGCAGGAGGAACCCGTGCGTCGCCGTGTCGCGCTCAAGGTCATCAAGCTGGGCATGGACACCGCACAGGTCGTCGCCCGTTTCGAAGCCGAGCGCCAGGCGCTGGCGCTCATGGATCATCCACACATCGCGAAGGTCTTCGACGCCGGTGCGACCGACACGGGCCGCCCGTATTTTGTCATGGAACTGGTGCGGGGCATCCACATCACCGAGTACTGCGATCAAAACCAGCTTTCCACCGTCGAGCGTCTCAAGTTGTTCATCCAGGTTTGCCAGGCCATCCAGCACGCCCATCAAAAGGGAATCATCCACCGTGACATCAAGCCGTCGAACGTCCTCGTCACGCAACACGACGGGGTGCCGGTTCCGAAGGTCATCGACTTCGGCATCGCGAAGGCAACAACGGACCAGCGCCTCACGGACAAGACGCTCTTCACCGCATTCGAACAGTTCCTCGGCACCCCCGCCTACATGAGTCCCGAACAGGCGGAGAGGAACGCCGTCGATATCGACACACGCAGCGACGTCTATTCGCTGGGAGTCCTGCTCTACGAGTTGCTGACAGGCAGGACTCCGTTTGATGCCAAGGAACTTCTGGCGTCGGGCCTGGATGCCATGCGGAAAACGATTCGCGAGAAGGAGCCTCCGCGACCCTCGACCCGGCTGACCCAGGAGCGTTCCTTTGCAGGTCTGCCTCCGGGCCGGGGCGCATCGTCACTCGCGGCGGGAGAAGTGGACGCCAACGCACGGTCGCCTCAAAGCCGGGCTTCGGGGGGACGCAACCGCTCGCCTCAGGCCACCAAGGAACTCATCAACATCCTCCGGGGAGACCTGGATTGGGTCGTGATGAAGTGTCTGGAGAAGGACCGCACGCGACGCTATGAGACGGCGAATGAATTGGCGTTGGACCTGACCCGCCATCTCAACAACACACCGGTTGTGGCAAGACCGCCATCGACTGCGTACCGCTTTCAAAGGGCATTCCGTCGGAACAGGCTGGCCTTCGCGGCCGGTGGGGCTGTCGTGCTCGCACTTCTGATGGGCCTGAGCACGACCTCGTGGCAGTGGGGCCAGGCCGAGCGACAACGACGTTTCACGCAGCATCAGCTCTATGTGCAGACCATCAATGGGGCCCAGTCCGCATGGGATGGCAACACCATCAGCCGCATCCCGGAACTCCTGCAGGCAGCAGTGGAGAACTCGGAACACGGCTTCGAATGGTATTATTGGCATCGGCAACTTCATCAGGAGTTGGTGGCGTTCCGAGGACATCGTGGATCACTTCTGGCTGTCGCCTATTCGCCGGATGGGCACCGGATCGTAACGGGCGGCGCCGACAACACCGCCTGGGTTTGGGACGTCTCAACAGGAAAGGCACTGCTGCCGCTCAGTGGTCACAGCGGCCCGATCCGGTCGGTGGGGTTCTCGCCCGATGGGCAGCGCATCGTGACGGGCAGTTGGGACGGCACCGCCAAGGTATGGAATGCTTCTGGCAACGCAGAACCCCTAACGCTTACAAACCACACCGGTGAAGTCTTCTCGGTCGCCTTCTTCCCCGACGGCCAGAGGGTCGTCACCGCCAGCTTTGACCAGACCGTCCGGGTTTGGGACGCGTTGACGGGAGGCCAATTGCTGAAGCTCGAAGGACACACCAACCGGGTGTGGGCCGTGGCGGTTTCCCCGGACGGAAGCCGCATTGCCAGTGGAGGTTGGGATCAGGCCGTCCGTGTCTGGGACGCAAACTCCGGCATCCCTCTGCTGACCTTCCAGGCCGATACCGACGCCGTGCTCGCGGTGGCGTTCTCACCCGACGGCCAGCGCATCGTGACGGGCGGCCTGGACCACACTGCCAGGATCTGGCATGCGTCCAACGGCAAGCTCATCTTCACTCTCAAGGGACATAGCGCCCCGGTATCCGCTGCGGCCTTCTCACCCGACGGGAACCGGATAGCCACGGCAAGCGACGATCAGACGGTCAGGTTCTGGGACTTGGCATCGCGCGAAGAATTGACCCAGTTCCGGGAATTATTCCCGCTCAAGGGACACGGCGCTCGCATCAGCTCAATCGCGTTCTCTCCGGACGGACAGCAGATCGTCACCGCAGGAGGAAGTGTGACATTTTCGCCGGGCAGTCAGTTCTTCGATACTTTACCAGGAAACCATTCGGCCAAGATCTGGAACGCGTCGGGAAGCAGGGAGTTTCGTACGCTCGAAGGGCATTCCAATGCCGTCTGGACAGTGGTCTTTTCCGCAGATGGCCGGAATCTGGCAAGCAGCAGTTTCGATGGCTCGGCACGGCTTTGGGATAGCGCCACCGGGCAACCCCTGTGGACAATGCCAGGGGCGCACACTGCTCCAGTCCGTGCCTTGGCTCTTTCCCCCGATGGTGAGCGTCTCGTCAGCGCCAGTTTCGATCACACAGCCAGGGTCTGGGATCTCACTGGTGCCAGGGAACCAGTCAGTTTCGCCAATCACACCCGCGAAGTTTATACCGTCGCCTTCTCGCCCGACAGCCAGCGCATTGCCACCGGTGCTTGGGATCATACCGTCAGGATCTGGGAATCGGCTTCTGGTCGGGAATTGGTCCCGTTTGCAGGACACAATGCAGCGGTGTTTTCCGTCGCCTTTTCTGCCAATGGTGACCACGTGCTGAGTGCGGACGAACAAGGGGTCTGGATCATCTGGAATGCAACCACCGGGGCGGTGGTGAAATCCCTCAAGGCCCACAACGACTGCATCCGGTCCGCCGTGTTCTCTCCCGATGGTCGACGGATTTTGACGGGCAGCGATGACGGCACCGTCGGGGTCTGGGACGTCGACACGGGGGAACAGTTGATGGAGTTGAAAGGCCATACCGGCAAGGTCATGTCGGTGGCGTTCTCACCTGACGGAAAACGCATCCTCACCGGCAGCCTGGATCAGACGATGAAGCTGTGGGATGCCGCGCGTGGCAGGGAACTGCTCACTTTCAAGCACGCCCAATCTGTTTATTCGGCGGCTTTCTCACCTGACGGACGACGCATCGCGAGCGGTAGCGGTGATCAGGTCATCCGATTGTGGGAATCGGCCTCGGATCAGGATGTTGTCCGGTGGCGAAAGGACGAGCAGGAACCACGGGGTGTGGGACGATAACAGTCGCCGGCTTTCAGGATTCCGTGGGAGGACACTCCCATCCCTTTTCTGCAGTGCCATACGATTTCCTGAAATCCGTCCGCCGTTTCTCCTTTGGAACGGTGGAACAAGGAACTCCTATGAAACTGAATCATTCCCCGGCCCAGGTGCTTTTCGTGGCTATATCCATCCAATTGCTACCGCTGATAGGTCTGGCTGCAGAAGGTGACACGTGGAGAAGGAGAGCCGACATGCCGACGCGGCGAATCGGTCTTTCAACCTGTGTCCTTGATGGCAGGATTTATGCCATTGGAGGTTATCTCGAGGCTGGTGCGTCCGGCATCAAGACCGTCGAAGCCTACGATCCCGTCACAGACACCTGGAGCCGGAAGGCGGACATGCCAACAGCCAGGTTGATGCCGGCGTGCGCAACCGTGAATGGAAGGATCTACTCCATCGGAGGCGCTCCGAGTTTTGCGTCGAGCCCATTCAATGTCGTTGAGGAGTATGATCCGACAACCGACAAGTGGTCACGCAAAGCGGCCATGCCGACCCCGAGGTCAGCGCTTGGCGCTGTCGAACTCGACGGCAAGATCTATGTCATGGGAGGGCTGACCACGTTCGGCACTCCACCCCTTTCCAGAGTCGAGGTTTACGATCCGGTGACCGACACCTGGCAGCGAAAGGCTCCCATGCCCACTGGCCGGAGCCTCATGCAGGTCAGCGTGGTGGAAGGGAAGATTTTCGCGATCGGTTCGTCCTCTCCCGGCGGCCCTTGGTTACCCACCGTCGAGATGTACGATCCGGTGGCCGATACCTGGACTCGCAGAGCCAATATGCCAACGGCGCGAGGAGGGTCAGCTGGAGGCGCAGCTTACGGAAAGATATACGTGATGGGGGGAAGGAATGGTGGGAGCAGTTTTGCCACCGTTGAAGAATACGATCCTCTCAGCAATCAGTGGACCAGGCAGGCAAACATGTGGGTCTCAAATCCAGCGATTCCGTCAAGGCGCTGGAATTTCTCTGCGAGTGAGCTGAACGGTCGGATCTACACCATTGGCGGGGCTCTGGATACTGAATCGCCGCACTCTGGCCTTTCACTGGTGGTCGAGTACACGCCTCCGGTCACTTCCCCCCTGTTGCAACCAAGCCCGCCGTTTCTGAGTCCGTGACCTCAGGGGAGTGGGGCAATACGCTACGAGGC
>CAZDYB010000305.1:0-5822 GCA_964509045.1 uncultured Akkermansia sp. | reverse complement strand
TCAACATGATCCGGAGCTTCCTTCTTCTGGGAATGGGTTTGGCAATGGCTGGCGGGGTGCAGGCGCAGAACCAGGGGCAGAATCAGGGGCAGAGCCAGTTCTTCACGATCCCGCGGGTCGAGGCGCACACGTTGGGATTGAGCGGGGTGACCCGGCGCACCTTGATGGCGGGCCGGCTGTTTGGCGGGGGCGGCCTGGGCGGGGGCGGGGGCGGGGGTGGACTTGGAATGGGCCAGGCGGTGAACCCGAATCCGATGGCGGCGCGAATGATGTTGTTGCCGGAATCCGTGCCCGGTGCGGGTGGGGTTGGCACACCTCCGGTTGCGACCCTGGTGACGCCGACGGGTCAGGTGGTTCCGGTGGATGCGACGGCGGGGATTGCGACGGTCACAACGGGAGCGGCGGAGGTGAGGCGCCGGATTCCGGTGGCGAGACCGCAGGTGATGGCGTCGAAGGTGGAATCGGCGGAAGTGAAGGATGCGCGACTGTTGGCCCATCAACAGGAGCAGGCCCGGAGTGGATCTCCATCCGCCCAGTGGGCATTGGCGCAACGCTATGAGCGGGGGCAGGGGGTCGAGGCGAGTGCGGAACTGGCGGCGGTGTGGAAGACGGCGGCGTTGCGGTCCGGTTACCAGCCCTGATCCGGGCCCTCAGCCGGGGCGACCGAACTTGCCAGGGATGCGGTTCAGTCCGCCCGATGCGATTGGACCACCAGATAGAGATCGCCTGATGGGTTGGTCACCGACATTTCCCGTCGACTGACCAGCAGTTGCCCGGCAAAGCCGATCCAATCGCCCTGAAGCGCGATCTTTTCCGGGGGTGGTTCCGAGGTGTAGGAGGGCTCACGCTCGGTCGTTGCAGCCGCGGTCACCGCAGCTTTCGCCGTCTTCGAGGGCTTGGCGGGAGTGTCCTTCTTCGCGGCATCCTTGGGCTTCCTGCGCCGGAAGAATCCCCCCAGATCCGTCCCGCCGCCCGTGTTCACGAAACCATCTTCATCGGGCTCGACCTTCGAGTAGGTGATGCCGGGTACGGCGGCTGCGAGGGTGAAGCCACGGACCGCCAGTTTCTCCCAGGTCGCCAGCAGGGTGGTGGATCCGGCCCAGGTTCCATCCCAGGACAGCATCAGGAAGGGAGGCGTCGTGGGGGACCCTGTGGAGAACACCGTGACATCCGCATGCAGTTCGAGTCCGAAGACGTGGTTGGTGGGTGAAGGCAGGTAGCCCTGGGCGAGGACGGCGGGGCGCGTCTCGATGCTGTTGAACTCAATCCGTCCGGAGGGAGCGCAGACAACCTCCCGATGAAGGTGTCCGAGGACCTCCACCGGACCGGCCGCCTTCAAGACCTGCATGAGTTCCGGGAGGGAGCGGCACGAACCCACGGAGTCTGCGTCCACCGGTGACTGGCGTGTGGGACGATGACGGAGGAGGGTGAGGGAGACAGCGATGTTGGATGGCGGCACCGACAGAGGGTTCATGGTGGACGACCCGTTGGTCAGGATCGTCACCTGCCCGAGGAGCGACGACATCATCGCGGTCGTCGCCAGGGCGAGCGCAACGGCATGGGGAGGCTTCATGGCTCCACATGCGGTGCCAGCACGAAGAACAGGATCTGGGGTTCCTTGACGCCTGCCTCGGCCGCCGTGGTGCTGACGATGAGTTGTCCATCCCTGCAGACGCGGCTGCCGTTGAGTCCCACCGTCTTCAATACCGGCAATTCGTAGATGGAACTGTCCATGTTGCCGCCCTTGAAGAGTTCCGCGACGGCGAATCCGATGTCAGCGCCACCGCGGACCGCGCCCTGGGAATCTCCGGCGAACTGGCTGGCGCTCTGGGCGAGGTTGGCTGCCTTGCCGAGGAACTGGAAGGTGTTCTGCATCCCGGTGCGACGATCCATCAGGTCGGGCGACCAGTTGAGCGACCCGTCCCAGGCCAGGATGAAGGCTTCTTCTCCCACAGGACGTACGGTGACCTGGAGTGTCAGTCCGTAGACCGCAGCGGGCGGCACCGGGACGCCTGGCTTGCCGACCAGGATCACCGGCCGGGTCTCGGTTGCATCGAAGCGAGCCATGGCATTTGGTTCCAGGGCAACTTCCCGGGTGCCCCGGTAGACGACATCCACCGACCGACCCAGGCCGCGCAGGATCTCGACCACGTTGGCGGAGGAGCCGGAGAGATTGAAGTCCTGGAGCACCTGATCCTTCGATTCCGGCTTGAAGCGGATGACGGTCAGTTCGAGGGCCAGGTTTCTGGGGACGCCGTTGGTGGGGTCGGCCGCCCGGGTTGCTCCGCAGGTGGCAAGGCAGGCTGCAACGGCGATGAGAAGCAGTGTTTTCACGGTTGGAACCCTTCAGAATTTCCATCCGGTCCCGAACTGGGCATGGGCAGCCTGATAATCCGACCCGATGTCGGCATAGGTACCCAGCATGAGATATCCGCGACGATTGGCCGCCCGATAGCCAACCCCGAGCCCGACGGTCAGGTAGCGGTCGGTGAAGGCTTCCTGAAGGAACTCGGTATCCAACGCATAGGCCTCGACGTACCAACGCTGGCCAAGGCTGCGTCCGATCTTGAGGCCATTCTTGACGATCTGCTGACTGAGTTCCGGGTCGAAGGTGTAGTCGCCCACGGTGACCTTCATGCCTTCGTGGAAACTGATGTGGTTGCCCATCGAGAATTCCCATCGGTTCAGTCGATACGAGGTGTAGCTGGTGACACCACCTGAAGCGAGAAGGCCACCCGCCACGAGATCTTCGGAGCCGGCCACCAAAGCGCCGGCGTGCGGGGTCACCTGCCACAGCCAGGGCTGTTCCTTTGTCCGCTTCACGGCAAGGATCGCCACACCCAACTGGGCACCGACCCGATATGCGTCAGCGCCTTCCAACTGCGTATAATTGAGCGGCAACGAAAGCTCCAGGCGCACCCGCCTCGCCTTCCCAACCGTGTACGGGATCATCGGGGTCCAGCTATAGGTCTGCCCGGTCAGGTCGCCACTCTTGAACGTTCCCAGGTCCGCCACGGAGCTGATCCCCAGCCGTCCTCCTTCCGCGACATCGCCTCCGTACTCCTGTTCCTCGGCAGTCTCGGTGGGGCGCTGGCCATACTCCATGAAGTTGGCGGTGGCACTCCGGGCGGTTGCGGCATTGGGATTGCCGTCCAGGATGCCGGCCACCGACCGCTTGTTCAACGCCGCCATGAAGCGCGCATAGTCATCCGCCCCCTCATTCTTGAGATAGTCCTCAATCTGCTGCTCCAGTTCCTCGCGGGAACCTGCGGCAAACTGCCGTTCGAGCAGTCCGGGCTCGATCTCATTGGCTGAGAGTTCGGCGAACCATGTGTTGATCCCGGAGACGTTGAAGGTCAGTGCCCGTTCGACATCGCCATATCGCAGGCCGGCCTCAAACGAGCGGTTCTCCAACAGTTGGAACTGGCCGGTGCCGCCCACCAGATCCTGGATGAACCGGGACAGATTGTTGGAGCCTTCATCAAAGGAGACGTTCGGGCCGCCATCGGTGGTGGTACCCGTGAGCTGGAACAGGTCACCCGCAGAGGCTGACCCGCCCAGTGCTGCGGCGGTGAGAATGGGCAGCCAGGAATCACGAGGGAACAGGGACAGGTATCTTGAGTTCATGGAAACAGGGGGGGCATTGACCACATTGAACTGGAACCGAAAGCGATCGTGGCAAACCGGTCGCCCGACGGGTGGGCCGATGGGTGACATCTGTCCGGTCCGATGTCGGGTCCAGTCGACCGGGACCCCGGTTCACGACGTGCGAACCGGCTGATGCTGCCGTCGAAGCGCGAAGTGTCCCTGGGGACACCGGAAGCCCCCGCAACCGGGACCGGGGCGGGAAGGATGGCGACGGCATCTCGAACCAGCGCTTTCATGACTTGGACCTCCACGATGGGATCGACCCACCGCGTGGTCAGGATCGGATGTGGGACCGGCCTGGCGCCAACCATCCATTGCAATTTCCCATCCCCTGGGAGACCAACATCCTCACGGAGTTTCGCCGTGCCGTTGGAAATCCGGCAGGGAGAGCTTCCATCGGATGGCAGCGAGGCGGAGGACGAGGATCAGGCCGATGCCGGCGAGGGAAGCGCGGGGATCGGACCAACCGAGGCGCCGGAGAACGACGTAGGCGATGGCACCGGCGATGGCGGCGGTGGCGTAGAGATAGATCTGTTTGCGGAAGACGAGGGGCACCTCGCGGATCAGGGCATCGCGGAGGGCACCGCCGGCGACGCCGGTGACGACGCCCATGGCGACGGCGATGACGGGGGCGGCGGGGATGCCGAGGGAGGCCAGGTAGAGGGTGGCCTTCCGGGTTCCAAGGATGGTGAACAGCGCGAGGCCACTGGCATCGGCCACCTGCATCAGATTGTCGGGGAAGGCGAATTTCCGGGCGACGATGAAGGTGAACAGGGCGGCCCCGATGGCGGTATGGAGGTAGTTGGGGTCCCGGACCCAGAAGACCGGGAGTTCGCCGAGGATGACATCGCGAAGGGTGCCGCCGCCGAAAGCGGTGATGATGGCGAGGACGATGACCCCGAAGAGGTCCACCTTCTTGCCGGAGGCGGCGAGCACTCCGGAGATGGCGCTGCCGGCCACGGCACAATGCTCGATCCAATACTGCACAGGAGGTGACGATGGGGCGCGCCCGGATCGGGACACAAGGATGGCGAGGGGGACTGTAATGCGTTGACGTCCGGCCCGGGGAACCGTTCTTTTCGGCGCTTCAAAGATCAGACTGAAAGCATCATGAGCGTATTGGTAGTTGGAACAACGGCACTGGACTCGATCAAGACCCCGAAACGGGACAACCCGAAATTGCTCGGTGGATCGGCAAGTCACGCCGCGGTGGCGTCCTCGTTTTTTGCCCCGACCAAGCTGGTGGGGGTGGTGGGCGAGGATTTCCCGGTGAAATACCTCCGGCTTTATGAAAAGCACGGGCTTTGCCTGAAGGGACTGGAACGGGTGAAGGGCGGACGGACGTTTCACTGGACCGGCGAATACGAGGTCAACATGAACAACCGCCAGACGCTCGAGACGGTGCTGGGGGTGATCGAGCATTGGCAACCGACCTTGCCGGGCGACTACGAGGAAACGCCGTTCGTGTTGCTGGCGAACATCTCGCCGCAGGTGCAGCACCGGGTGCTGGACCAGATGGCCCGTCCGCGGTTCGTGGTGGCCGACACCATGGACCTCTGGCTGAACATCGCGCTGGATGAGGTGCTTCGCTTGTTGAAGCGGGTGGATTGCCTGGTGCTGAACGATTCCGAAGCCCGACAGTTGACCGAAGAGGACAACGTGGTGGCCGCCCTGCCGAAGATCCATCGCCTCGGCCCCTCCCATGTCATCATCAAGAAGGGTGAACATGGATCCATCCTGTCCTCACCCAAGGGTCTGTTCGTGGCTCCGGCCTATCCGCTCCGAAAGGTGGTCGATCCGACGGGTGCGGGGGATTCGTTCGTGGGCGGCCTGATGGGATATCTGGCGTCGCGCAAGACCGGTGCGATTGAACAGAACCTCCGCAAGGCCATGGTGCATGGGGCGGTGGTGGCGTCCTTCTGCTGCGAGGGTTTTGGGTTGAGCACCACCACCAAGGTGACGAAGGCGGACATCCAGAAGCGGGTGAAGGAACTGGAACGGATTGCGGGGTTGTGACGGGGGCTTGGGGTGGTTTGAACAACGAAGGGACAAAGGGTGCGAAGGCAGGGGCGGGTCCGAATGGCGGATCGGGATCCTCTTTGCACCCTTCGGGCTCTTGGTTGTGAATCCGTCACGCCCTCGCACGACTCCGTGGGGCTTGGGGGAAACAGGGA
>CAZDYB010000304.1:0-5831 GCA_964509045.1 uncultured Akkermansia sp. | reverse complement strand
CAGGGAATCACCGGCGGAAAAGGGCGTTCGACATCCCTTCCGATCTGCATGAGCCGGAGATCCGAAACTCAGCTGGCCGCAGCCCAACCCCACATGCCACCGCCCAGACGGCGGATGCTCGGGATGGTCTTGCCCGTGGTGGAAAACCACGTGTGAACATGACCGACGGGCTTGCCCAGCTTGGCCGCGATTTCCTTGACCGAAATCCCACCACTGCCAGCTGCCTCCAAGAGTCCGACGATCGCATCCCGCACAGCTCCGCGACGCGGGCTGCCACCGCCACCACCCGCCGCCTTCGCCTTCGGCTTCCTGCCGCTGCCCGGGGGGCGACCCAGACGCTTCTTGGCCACCGGCGCATCCGCCGAGGAGGTGGCGGCCGTGGTCGTGCCACCCTGCAACTCGCGGTCGATGGCCGCGATCTGGGTGATCAATTCCTCCTTGCGCTGGAGCAGCTTGAGAATGCGTGAAAACTCGGACGACGATATCTTGGTTAGATCCATGAGCGGCAGGCTAACTGGCTTAGCCATCACTTGGCAATCCCCAGACTGAGACTTTCAGCAGTCCCCGGCTTAAAGCCACCCCATGCAAACCTCCCTCCCAGGGCAACATTCCCGGCCGGCTTTGGAATGCCTGCCTGAGCCATCCGCAGGCCGCCACGGACACACCTTGGTCTCACTGGCCCAAACCTGTTTGCCGTTGAAGATCCATCCACTCAGCCCGGGGCGGAAATATCCCTCAGATCCGCCCGCACCGTCTGGTAGCTGACCCCGTAACCCATGACTGCCGGCTCCGGTTCAATTCCCTGTACCTGGCAGTAATGGCCATAAACTTCCGGCCACCAGTTGACATGCCCGGTCAACCCCGCCCGCTTCCACTCCTCCCATCCCATCAATACCCGGCTCCAGCACCGATCCCCATAGGCCACCGCCTCGGATGCACCCGGCATGTCCGACACATACCAGTCGCGTCCCACCCGCGCATGCAGCACCTCGTCCGCCCAGTCAAAGTCCTGGAAGGTCGATGCCAATGGATTGGCTGCCGCAAGGGCCACCTCCCACTCATGACGCTTTCCCGTCTTCGGCATCAGTCCCTGCTCGATGAAGTAAAGCACGGCATGTCGTTCCTTGGGTGTCAGTTGGGTGTTCAATCCCAGTGACCAGGTGAAGTTCACCCGCACCGTCTTCGCCCAGTCCACTCCCGCCGCAACAAACCCCACCTCCCCCATCATCGCATGCCGTGCCTCATCCCAAAGCTGGCGCGTCATGTCCCTATAATATCCCCAGGGCTTGTTCCCGGTCTCCGAAACGATGCTGGCCATCATCTCCGGCACATCTATCTCCCTCAGACGCTTGTAATACATCATCAGGACCTTCGCCTCCGCCGGCATCGTCGGGTCATACAGGAACACCTCCGCGTTCACCCCCATGTTGTAGGGATCCGCAAACCGACCATCCCGACGCGGCACCCCGTCATATCGCCAGGGCTCCACTGAATGCAGTCGCTCCGGCAATACACCTGTCCCTCCCAGGCAACCATCCAACCCTCCCACCGCCGCCAATGCAGCCTCCAATACCCTCCTGCCCGGAATGAATGCGGCCCGTTCCTCCGCTCCCACCAGCGACTGGATCGCGCACCGCCCATGGTCCAATGCCTCCTCCACCTCCAGCAATGCCCACCGCAACAGCCGCCGCGTCGGTTGATCCGCCAGCGGATGGGTCTCCTTCAAGTGCCGTTCCAAAGCCCCCCGCAGGGCAGGCAATGCCACTTCATAGATCCCCATCAGCAAAGCCGCTGTGTCAGGTGCCTGCCGGATCTCATCGAACAACAGTTCCAGACCCGGAGCTGGAACCTTGTCCAGTCCGAGTGGAGGTTCCCGCATCTCGCCCACCCGGACCCGCAGTGCAGCCACATGCTCCGCCGCCAGATAGGCATGATGACTGAAGGCCATCTTCAACTCATATACCGGTTCACACGCAATCCGCGACAGCCAGATGCCATGCAGCCGTCGCAACACATAATGCGCCACCTTCAGTCGTCGCACCGACTCCTCCACCGACAGACCCGGATGGACCGCGTCCACCAGGTCCCCCAAGCCCGCCAAAGCCGGCAATCCCCGGTGCGTCCGATACTCCCGGGCAAATCCCTCGGCATCATTCCCGACATCCAATCCGGTACTCATGGAAAAGCCATCCAAGGCGCGCCCGACCGCCATCAACCCGAACTCAACCCGTTGCCGCACGTTCCTGCTCGGCCTTCAGACGCGATGTCTCCACCTTGATGTAATGCAGGAATGCCGGGGCGAGAATCATTCCTGGAATCCCCATCAACCGTTCTCCCAACACCAAACCCAGCAGGGTCAGCCACATCGGGTTCCGGATGCGGTCGCCGATGATCTTTGAGTTGAGGAAATACTCCAGCTTATGGATGGCCATCAGGAACAGCAGCGCGAACAGCGCCGTCTGGTGGGACAGCGTGAACCCGATCCCGATGATGAGGGCGTTGCTCAGGAGATTGCCCAGGATGGGCAACAACCCGAGCACGAAGGTCAGCACCACCACCACCAACAGGTGAGGATACCCATTCCACACCAGAAAGATCGAAGTCAGCGCAGTATTGATCAGCGAGATGATCAACTGGGCACCCATCACCGTCGCGAAACTGTCGTAGAACGTCTTGAACCGTTCGACGATCGCGAGACCGATCGCCGTGTACAGATTGTCCTCCGATGCCCCCGGATAACTTCCCAGATCCAGCTTGCGCGTCAGGAACAGGCTGATGGCCACCACAATCCCGATGAGGATGCTCACGGTCTCCACCGCGGCGATCCGAAGGTAATGACCAATGCCGGCCAACTGGTTCAATTGGGCAAACTGGTTCTGCACCCGGGTCATCACCATGACCCGCAGACTTTGCATGTCCGAGAACGGGAGCTCGAACCCGATGGACTCGGCATAGTCGATGATCCGGGGAATGGTCTCGTTGGCGATCTTGGGCAGGGCCACGAATGCCTGCTTCGCGAAAAACAGGAATCCATAGGACACACCCGTCAACAGCACAGAGAACAGGATGACCCCCACCCAACGACGCCCGAAACTCAGGCGGTTCAGCGCGAAGAAGGCAAACAGCACCGTGATCAACGGCACCATCATGTGCATCGATGCCACCAACAGCAGCAGTCCCACCATGAAGGCATACGAGATGCGGTTGGACTGGCTCATGCGCGCAGCAATGGGGATTCCTCCCGGCAGGTTCAATGGATCCTCTCACGCAGGAATTCCAGCAGCCCGCTGATGGGCAACCGTTCCTGCCGGCCGTCATCCCGATGACGCAACGTGACCGTGTCCTTCAATTCGGGAGTCTCACCCAGGGTGTCGAAATCAATCGTCACACAGAACGGTGTCCCCGCCTCATCCTGTCGCGCATACCGGCGGCCAATCGCTCCGCCGTCGTCGTAGAATGCCATCATGTGCCCGCGCAACAACGCATGCACCTCACGCGCCCTCGCCACCAACTCCGGCTTGTTCTTCAACAGCGGAAACACTCCCACCTTGATCGGCGCGACCCGCGGATGAAACCGCAGGATCACCCGGGTCTCGCTCTTCCCCTTGTCATCCGTGGTTGTCACCTCGGAATACGCATGGGTCAGCAATGCGAGGATCAAACGGTCCACCCCCGCCGATGGCTCGATCACGTGCGGGATGTACTGCCCCTTCCCCAGCCCTTCCACATCCTCCTGAGCCTGTCGCGCCGCCTGTTCCTCCTGTACCCCGGCCTTCATCAGGTATCCCCGCCGATGCTCCAGATACGAGCGCCCAATCCGTTCCCGGGTCGCTTCATCCAGCTTGCCCCACGCCGTCCGCAACTCTTCGTCGAACACCCCCATCGACTTCCCCGAACTCCGCGCATGCTGGCTCAGGTCGAAGTCGCTCCGCGCCGCGATCCCCTCCAACTCCTGCGTCCCAAACGGGAACTTGAACAACAGGTCCACCGTCGCCCGGGCATAGTGCGCCAACTCCTCCGACTTCTGCCAGTACTCCTCCAATGAGGTCCGCGGAAGCCCGATGCCCTCGTAAAAACGGATGCGTTCCTCGACCCAGTACTGGTGCCACAGCTGCCAACCCCAGTTGCGCTCCGGCTCACCCGGATGTCCCGGCGCCGTCGGCGTCGCCACGCTCCCCGACAACACCTCCACCACCTCATCCGGCCGGATGAAGAACTCGAGTTCCATCTGCTCGAACTCGCGGGAACGGAAGGTGAAATTCCGCGGCGTCACCTCGTTGCGGAACGCCTTGCCCATCTGGGCAATCCCGAAGGGCACCTTCTGACGCGATGTCTCCAGGACGTTCTTGAACTGCGCAAAGATCGCCTGCGCCGTCTCCGGCCGCAGGTAGGCCACGTTGTCGTCGTCCGGCACCGGCCCCACATGGGTCTTGAACATCAGGTTGAACGGGCGCGGCTCGGTCAGCAGGGATCCGTTCTCCGGATTGTACCGCTGTGAATCCTCCACCTTCTCCGCCCGCTCACCTTCCAGCGTCACCGCCGACAATCCACGCGCCTGATAGAACTGGATGGCAATCTTCCGTGCGCTCTCCACCGGCTTCCCCGCGGGCACCAGAACCGCATAGGGCTCCGACACACTCCGACCACTGCCCGCGTCGCTTGCACCGTCGTAGTGATACGCCGTCCCCGACTGCGGCTCGATCTGGTCCGCCCGCAACCGTTTCCGGGTCAACAGACAATCACACATCGGATCCGTGAACGTGTCGACATGCCCGGAAGCACGCCAGATCTGCGGATGCATGATGATGGTGGCCTCCAGGCCGACGACGTCATCCCGAAGGCGCGTCATCGAGGTCCACCACAACTCCTTCACGTTGCGCTTCAACTCGGCGCCCAGGGGACCGTAATCCCAGAATCCGTTGATGCCGCCGTACACCTCGGACGATTGATAAACAAATCCGCGGCGCTTGCAGAGGCTCACCACCTTCTCCATCAACTCATTCGCTTTCGATTCCGCCATAGGGGACGGCAACCATCCGGGGACCACACGGGGGTGTCAACGTCGGCACCGGCTGTTCCCACCTACGGATTGCGAACCCGGAAAAACCGCGCACCCGACACCGGCAACTCCGCTTCCACAAAGGTCGAGCTCCCCTCCCCATCCGTCGTCACCAACGTCACCTCACTCCATTCCCGAAGGTCCGCCGATCGTTCAACCCGTACCCCAAGCACCGGCCCCGCCCGGATCCCGAAACGCAGTCGTCCCGAACCATCCAATCCGAAATCCACGATCTCGGGTGCCATCGGAACCGTCAGCCCCACCCTCAGCGCACCCGCCAGCGAGGGTCCCGCCACCACCGCGTTCCCGCCCGCATCCACGAAACGCACCTCCTGCGGCTCCAACGGATGCGGTCCATCCGCGATCCGGAATCCGATCCGAAACGGAAGCTCCACCACCGTTTCCGGAGGAAGCGGATCGAGTCGTTCCGAATACAGGACCATTCGCAGGACCCCGGGGACCGGGTTGCCCGAACTCAGGACCAGTCCCGGCGCCAGCCCCGTCATGTCCGGTTGGAACACCTCGGCGATCAACGGATTGAACCGCACCTCAAACTGCACCCCCACCGCCACCCCGGGATTCGTGATCCTCGCCACCAGCCGGACGGTGTCCCCGGATTCTCCCACCCCGGATCCAATCGCAACCCCGGGCAAACCCTGTGCCTGGATCTGGGACACGTCCAACAGCAATCCAATAATCCACATCACCCCGGAGATACGTCGCGACGGAGTTCTTGAAGAGGAAGCTTTCACCGGGTGAACACGTAGATGCC
>CAZDYB010000303.1:0-5844 GCA_964509045.1 uncultured Akkermansia sp. | reverse complement strand
TGAGCCGGCGGGAGTCATCCCGAAGAGGTTTGTCCATGGCCAGCGGTACCACCCAGAATCCCAGGGGCGACGAGTTTCTCACAACCCCCTGGACCACCATCCAGAAAGCCCGGGATGCCGATCCGGAAGTCGCTTCCGCGGCACTGGGTCGGTTGGCGATGCGTTATCAGGGTGCGCTCCGCGCTTTTCTGTTCCAGATCGGATGTCCACGTCAGGAGGTCGATGACGTTCTCCACGATTTCGTTGCGGACCGGTTTCTCAGGGGGAACTTCCTGCAGAACGTTGAATCCGATCGGGGCGAATTCCGGCGTTTCCTCCGGACCTGTCTCCGGCGTTTCCTGGTTTCCCACTACCGTTCCCAGGCCCGGCAGGCCTGGATCCAGCAGTTCGAATCGATTGATGAAATTGCCTGGGCCAGCGGGGAATCGGGAGTGGCGCGGATGTTCGACCGATTGTGGGCCGAACAGGTGATCGCCAATGCCCGGGCAAGGATTCGAGCCGAAGCCGCCGCCGGCAATCGGTCCGAGTGGTGCTCTGCCATGGAGGAGTTGATCGATGAGGAACCCACCCCGGGCACCCTCGGGAAGATTGCGAAGCGCCTGGGAATGACTCCGGGGGCCGTGTCGACAGCCTCTCACCGGTTTCGCGAGCGACTCCGGTGGCTGATCCGGGACGAGGTTCGGTTGACGGTGGGAGAATCTGGCGATTGGAAGGAGGAGTTCGATCATCTTGTGGCGGCCTTGCGTTCATGAGTCCGGATTTCTTTGCCTCTGCCGCCGATGTTGGACCGTTGGGAACCCTACCGTTGACCGATGCCATTCCCGATGATGCCGAGTTCCTTGCCGGAGAGTGTGTCCTGTTGGAGTTGGTGGGGCGGGGCGGATCCGGTGAGGTGTATCGGGCCCTTCAGTTGAGCACCCGACGCGAGGTTGCCGTGAAGCGGTTGAGGGCAGGTCGATCGGACGCGCGTTTCGATCAGGAAGTGCAGGTCCTGGGCCGGCTGAATCACCCGGGCATCGCCCGCCTGTTCCATGCCGGCGTCGCCGATGGACGCCCGTTCCTGGTCATGGAGTTCGTCGCCGGCGGTTCCCTTGCGGATCGCCTTGGCACGGGGCCGCTGCCGCCGATTGAATCCGCCCGGATCCTTCGGGAAGCAGCGGAAGCGGTCCAACACGCCCACGACGCCGGCGTGGTGCACCGCGACATCAAGCCGGGCAACCTGTTGCTGGATGTCGACGGACGGGTGCGCGTCACGGACTTCAGCGTGGCCAAGGACCTGGCTTCGGACGATCTGCTGACCCTGGACGGCCAGGCCCTCGGCACTCCCGCCTACATGGCGCCGGAACAGTTTGGAGTTGGTGGGGGATCTGTGGGGCCGGCAACGGATGTCCATGGGCTTGGTGCGACCCTTTACCACGCCGTCACAGGGCAGGTGCCTTATGCAGGCGGGGATGGCGACGGTTCCGTCGGACCAAGGCATTCCCGCGGACCCGATTGGGGGAGGGACTGGGAGGGGATACACCGGGACCTGCGCACGATCTGCATGCGGGCCATGCACCCGGATCCGGCCCGACGCTTTGCCTCAGCCGGTGAACTGGCCGCCGATCTGGGTCGTTTTCTCAACGGCCAGCCGATCGTCGCACGTCCGGAGACAGTCGCCGAACGTCTGGCCCGTCTGATGTGGCGGCCGTGGCCCCTCGCCATCTTCGCCACCCTCACCGCGCTGATCATCGGCGCGGCGACCTCGCAGGTCTCGACCGTCCGCCAGCAACGGACCCGTCTGGACACCTTGCTGGCCGACTGGCCGAAGCCGGCGCCGCGACCGTTGTATGTCCGTCCGTTGGGGAACAACTGCGTGAGTGGCCTGCGCGCATCCTTCAACAGCGATGGACGCGTCTTCGCCTGGGGTGCCGCGAATGGTCAGTTGAGGATTGCCAGCGTCGAACCCTTCCGGGTCCTGGCCAACAGTCTCCGACGTACCCCTCCTGTCCGCTTCCACCAGTTCCTGCCCGGCATCACCCGCACCAACCTGTTCGTCGCCGCCGAGGACGGCGGGTGGCGGGTCTGGACCGCCGGTGCAGTCCGACTCGTGGTGCTCGAAGGAAAGGCCGAGGGCGGGGTGACCGCCTTCGACTCCACGGAGAACGGTCGACGGTTTGTCGTTGGTGCCGGGTCCGGTGAGATCGTCGGATGGGACCTCGATCAGAGTCGTCGCAAGCCCACGTTCCGGGCGCGGGTCGATGGGAACGTGGTGGGACTTCACCTTTCCTCACAGCCGGATCAGTTGTTGAGTGTCAGCGGATCGGGTGCCTTCCAATGCTGGAACCAACGAAGCGATCAGTCGCTCTGGAAAGTGTCCATCCCCGGGGGAATCACCGCCACCGCCATCAACCCGGACCGCACCCAGATCGCAATCGCCTCGGGTCTTTCCTCCGACAACAGCCGGACGAGGGGCGTGCTCCAGTTCCATCTCGCGTCCGACGGATCCGAGGTGGCCCGCGCATCGATGACCGAAGCCGTCCGCTCGATGTGTTTCAGTCCGGATGGAACCCGGTTGATGGTCACCGGTCGCCGATTCACCGGACGGGTCATGGATGCCCGGGGCAAGAACCTGTTCGATACCGGTGCCCATTCCTCACTTGTCGTGGGTGGGGAGTTCAGCCCGGACGGACTGCGCCTGCTCACCTGGGATGCCGACGGTGTGGCCCGGCTCTGGGATGCGCATTCGGGGAAACCATTGACCGACTTCTGGTCCAGCCCGGGTGGCATCGCCCACGCCACCTTTTCGCCGGATGGCTGGAGGATTGGTTCGGGGGATGTTCGCCCGACCGGCACGCTCTGGGATGGCGGATGTCCGGTGCCACCGGGATGGGATCGGGCGTCATTGACGGTGGCCTTGATGCGTCAGGGCGGACTGGAGGCGTGGCGTCGGGCGGTGTGGTTGAATCCGACGGATCCCGAACTCACCCGACGCCTGGCGCAGGTCACCCGTGAACAGTCCCGGGATCCGTGGCGGGAGACCGAGGCGAGCTTTCTTGAACGACGCGCGGAACAGTTGACCCGACGTTCGGCGAAACCACCGATCGCCCGCTAAAAAATGATAAAGATTTCGCGTAAGGATCCCCCGCGGCAGGCGTGGGAGCCCGTGTATGCGACCTCCGGTCTCATTTGGTGCCCGCCTGACCCCACGCGATGAAAGCGCGATGCATGGGGGTAATGGGTTGGGTTCGCTGGGAAGGGGATCCGCGGTCCTTGAAACCGCAGTTCCAGCGTCGCCAATGGGTGGGTCGAGGAGCATTCCAGTACTCCTGATCGCGCACGATCTCGACGATGCCGCGCGCTTGCGAACCCGTATGGAACGGAAGTCCGGGGATGGCGGGGTCGGATCCGCCTTCCGTTGTGTTGGGCATGCCCGCGATGCGAAGGAATCCCTCGGGCTGGCCTTACATCACCGCCCTGAAATCGTCCTCCTGGTATTGGACGCCGCGGGCCGATGCGTTCCCGAGCTGATTCCGCTGATTCGTGAACAGTTGCCGGGTGCCGCCGTATTGGTTCTGGCTTACGACGACCAGCCGGAACTGGTTTGCCGTTCCCTGCGAAGTGGGGCGGACGGCTATGTCGTTCGGGAAGACCAAGCCCGCTCCCTGCATGAACTCCTGAGTGCCGTCTGGAGCGGGCATCTGCCGGTGAGTCCCGGTGTGGCCCGACTCATCCTCACTCAATTCCGTGGGGGGCAACCCCGGAGCGGCCTATACGACCTAAACCTCTCCCCGCGTCAACGCGAGGTGACGGATCACATTTGCAAGGGTTGGACCAACAAGGAAATAGCCGTCGAACTCGGCATCAGCACCGACGCCGTCAAACTCCACGTCAAGGCGGTAAAACGAAAGATGGGAGTCCAGAGCCGGACCCAGATCTCGGGGTGGGGTGGAAAGTGGTCCGTATGAGGACTCCTTCGGGCAATCAGATGGAACCATGTGGTGTGGATCATTACCCCCACCTCACCTTTTGGGTAGCTGGACGGAACGCTGAGACATTTCCACATTCTTCCGAAGATCGGGCCATGATTTCAGGCTCATTACTTATATATTAATAAGTCTCCGGTAGTAGCAGTACATTTCAGGGATGAAAGACAGAGGCAGTTGAATCGATATCAATTATGAAAAGCAACATTGGGTTCATTAATAGATTACTTGTTTCTATCACCCTGCTTGTCGGGGGAGCGTTGAACGCAGCGATCATCGTCCCCGGTGCCAATGGCACCGACGGCGCATTGGTGGTCACCGAAAGTACCACCATTGATCTTTCGCAAGCCGTGACGGGCGTCTGGGATTCCGACAATTCAGCCAATGCTGGCAAGGGTACCTATGACCCAGAGAAATGGGCCGTCGTTTTCAAGTATAACAGCGTCAGCGTGGCGGCCGGTGCTGTGGTTACCTTCAAGAACCACCCCAGTCGGGCACCCGTGGTGTGGTTGGTGAACGGAAATGTGGAGATCGGTGGTACGGTCAATCTGGACGGCCAGAATGGCCAGCCGGCGCCCACTCTCTCGGAACCGGGACCCGGAGGGTTTCGGGGGGCGTCAACTCCGATTCCCGCGGATGGCATTACAAGCGGCGCTGGATTTGGCGTCGGAGGCGGAAGCCGCGGTTTTGACTTTCCAGACGGCAGCAGGACGACAACGAGGCCTGGAAGCCATGGAACGGCGGGTGATGGCGTCGGGCCGGGTGCAATCTATGGCAACCCGGCGATCATCCCATTGATCGGAGGATCCGGAGGTGGGGCCAGCGGATACGGCGGCGGGGAACATGGCGGTGGAGGAGCTGGAGGCGGGGCCATCCTCATCTCCGCTTCAGGATCGGTCGCCCTCAATGGCAGCATACGTGCCAACGGGGGCGACGGATCTGCGGTCACTTGGCCAGGTGAGGGAGGAAGCGGTGGGGCAATCCGTATCGTCGCAGATACCCTTCAAGGACTCGGCGAGATCCAGTGTCGCGGAGGAATTGTACCAAATTCGCCATTTGGCCCCAGCTTTGCCGGACTCGGTCGCATCCGCGTGGAGACCACAGCGACTACGGGTTCGATTCAGCCCAGTCCCGACCCTTCGGTTGTGGCGATCGCGGATGGCTCCACGGCCTTGATCTGGCCGCCGTCGGGTTCTCCTGAAGTTCGGGTGATTTCGATTGGGGGGCAATCCTCGCCAAGTGATCCCAGAGCGGGCTTTGGTGTCGTTGGCGCCGACGTTTCCCTGCCATTGGTCAACGAAGCCTCGGTTGTGATCGAGACCCGCAATGCCGAGGAGGCTTCCGTGGTCAAGGTTCGTGGAACCCCACGGTCCAATGGCAACTTCACCGAAGTCAATGCGACCTTGAGCAGTGTGGTCAGCGAGGATCCCTTGGTGCTGCGGTGGATCGCAAACCTGCCAGTCCAGTCCGGATATTCCGCTGTCCAAGTCCGTTTGATTCGTCCGTAGGCGTCAGAGTTGGAGCCTGGAGAGCAGCAAAGGCGTGGAGGTGGGGTTCAGGGCCCAGCGTATGAGCAGGGTTGGACATAGGTCCGCGCCGCATACGTTTCGCCCAAGCCTCATGTCGCGTCTGACATCCACAACAGGTCTTACCCAATAAAACATGACTCTTTCAATACTGGGAGCTCGCCTCGCAGCTGCCATGGTCACTATAGCCGGGGTTTCCATTCAGGCCGACCCGTTGGTCATTCACGAGGTGATCAGCAGGGAAGTGGGAATGCATGTCGGCGGGGTGGAGGTTCTGGAGATCCGTGAGGTGGTTTCTCAGGAGGTTGGGATCTTCGTCGGGGAGGAACTTTCCAGGCCGATTCGTGAGGTCA
>CAZDYB010000302.1:0-5866 GCA_964509045.1 uncultured Akkermansia sp. | reverse complement strand
TAAGGAGCGAACAACGAAGGATTTCAGCCAAAGATCCGTCGCCCGAAGGGTTCCTGCGCAGGAGGCCATTGGCGAAACCAAACGTCGATTGATCAATGGGCTCAGCTGGCCATGCCACGCTGGGAAACTGGATCTCCTGCGCGGGAACAGTGCCCCTGGGAGTTTTCAGACGGGCTCTGAGGGAAAGGCACCCCAGACCGGAGTCTTGAACCACGCAATTCACGAACCAAACCAAAGGGAGGGGACATGATCCCCTTTCTGCGTCTCTGCGCCCCTGCGGAATGCTCGGCGAGAAAACTGTCCCTGCCGATGCGCAGCCCGTTCCTTCACCCATTCCGCTCCAGCCAATCCCCCGGGTCCGCGCTGAAATCGTCCAGAACCCGCCGCTGCAATTCGCCCGGTACCGGGATGAACTTGCCCGTCGCCTCGGCCAGGAGATCCCCCGTCGCATTCCGCAATTCCGCACGGGTCAGATAAAGCCGTCCCCGCCGGTTCTCCACCAATTCACCCTGGCCCACCACCTCCACCCCTGGCGCAACCGGCCGCACGAACCGCACCGTCATCTCCGCACAATAGGCCAGCCGTCGTGTCGCCACCCCGCACGCCCACGCCATCATCTCGTCCAGCACCGTCGACACCAACCCGCCATGAACCGTCCCGCTCAAACCGACGTGTTCCGGTCGGAAAACCAACCGGCTCTCGACCCGCTTTCGATCCGTGGACACCCCGATGTCCAGGCCCATCGGATTCTCGGTTCCACAAACAAAACAACTCCGCGTCCGCGGCAACGCTTCCATGCCCTCACCCTGCAACACCCCACCCCGGTCAGGCCAGCCCCCAGCCTCCGGCGACAGGAGGTCGCCGCCCCACTTCCCAACCTTTCACAGGACCAAACCTTTCTCATTTTCCCGCGGGATGGTACCCTCCCGGCTTCATGGATTGGCGCGATTTCACCCTGATTGACCCTTCAGCCGCCCAGCAGTCGCTGGCCGGTTACCCAGCGGCCATCCGCGAGAAGGGTGAGGAAACCTTCCGGCGCGGCACCGTCCAGGCCATCCGTTGCCTCGACCCACACCGAACCTTCGCTGGCAGCGTCGGCGGGGCCCGCGCCTGCGAGGTCGGCATGCGGTTCGACGATGCCCTTCCCGGATGGCGCGCCGAGTGTACCTGCCCCGAGGGGCCCCAGTGCGAACACGCCTACGCCCTGACCCGGCATCTCCTCACCCGGCATCAACTCATCGCCGGCAATGACACCAAGGCCCCCGCGCGCAAGCCGGCCGGTCGCAAGTCCGCCTCCAGCCCCGCCGAACCGGACCCCACCCCGACTCCTTCCGCAGGCAACCGCGCCTCGGCCAGGACTGCCCCGGCCACACCCGCTCCACCGCCCACACCCGGCCCCCTCGAAAAGCGCCTCGCCGAGCGCGAGATCACCCTCAACGCCGAGCAACGCGGATTCCTCAGCCAGATCTCCGACCTCTACCGCCGGTTCGGCAAACGCCCCGCCGTTCCCCGCGTCGAACTCGAACGCCTCGGCCTCGCACGCCCCATTCCCAACAGCGGCAATTTCGACGGTGTCCAACTCTGGCGAAACCTGCCGGCCGACGAATTCGATTTCTGGCTGCATGTCGCCCAGTTTGCCGAAGACAAGGGCACCGGCATTCCCGATTTCCTCCAACCCATCACCGACCTCGAACCCCTGCGCCGCCGTCTCGCCATGGAACGGCGTCTCCAGGAGATCGAGCACTGGAAACAGGTCCTCTCCACCTGGGGCACATCCTCCACCGACGAAACCGTCGGCATCAGCCTCGCCGATGTCCGCGTCCGCTTCGCCGGCGGCGAAGCCCTGCTCGAATGGCGCCGCGGCGCGACCGAGGACTTCGAGATCATGAAGGCCCACCAGTTCGAACGGTTCGGCCAATCCCACGTCAGCCGCGGTCTGGTCAGTCCCGAAGGCGCCATCCTCTGGCATGCCTTCCACGAAGGCCTGTCCGTCAACGGCTACAAGAAACCCGTCCTCAGCCCCACCGAACCCACCGCACGCCGCATCATCGGCATGCTCCTCCGCCAGTCCGCCCTCGTCTCCCGCCTCGTCAATGCCGAGGGCGAACCCCTCGCCCGTCCGGAATCACCCCTCCGCTGGCGCCTCACGCCGCCCGACGAACCCCATGGAGATTATCGCCTGCGCCTCGTCGACCCCGATGGCTCCCCCGCCGCCGACATCCAGGCCACTTTCCCCGGCGACCCCACCCTCTTCCTTACCGCCGATTCCATTTCCGCCGGTCCTTCCGTCGATGACCGGATGATGGCCCTCAACTCCGACACCACCGTGCCCGCTGCCGCCGTCGAGTCCCGCGGCGGTGTCCGTTTCCTCCGGAATCTCGGTCTCGACCTCCCCCCGCGCCTCGTCGACCGCGTCCGACTCATCCCCCTGCGCCCCCTCCTCCGTCTCGATCTCCGCCAACTCACCCACGGATCCGACATCGAACATTGCACCCTCGACGCCCTCGGACTCTCCCCCGACGCCACCCTGGTGGAACGCTGGAACGGATCCCAATGGCAGGAACCCCCCGGCACCCGCGCCATCGAACAAACCCCGGCCGGTGATCCCGACCAGATCGTCTCCGTCGACCGCACCCCCCTTTCCGGCATTCCCGGCTGGCTGCATTCAGGCGGCTTCCGATGGGACTTCGCCCGCCAGCAATGGACCCTGCGCGTCACACGGACCTTCCCCGAAAAGTTCGTTCCCTGGCTCCAATCCCTGCCCCCCGAGGCCCAGGTTGAACTGAACGGCGAACTCTCCTCGTTCCTCAATGCCGAGGTCTCCGGTCGCGTCCGCCTCGCCGTCTCCGAATCCGGTTCCATCGACTGGTTCGATCTCCGCGTCGTCCTCGATGTCAACGACACCACCCTCACCCCGGCCGAACTCAAGCTCCTCATGGATGCCCGCGGCCGCTGGGTCCGCCTCGCCAACAAGGGATGGCGTCGCCTCGATTTCCAGCTTTCCGCCGCCGAAGACGAACAACTCGCCCGACTCGGCCTCACCCCGCACGACCTGACCGCCGAACCCCAGAAACTCCACGTCCTCCAGCTCGACGACGAAACCGGCCGTCAACTCCTGCCTCACGAGGTCGCCCATCGGATCCACCTCCGCGCCGAGGAGATCCGCACCCGCGTCCAGCCCGACAAACCCACGTCCGTCATCGCCGATCTCCGTCCTTACCAGCTCGAAGGCTTCCACTTCCTCGCCTACCTCGCCACCAACGGATTCGGCGGCATCCTCGCCGACGACATGGGCCTCGGAAAAACCCTCCAGACCCTCACCTGGATCGCCTGGCTCCGTGAAGCCGCCATCTCCGGCGACCTCGCCTATCGGGGCGGAGCACGACGTCGAGGCCGGCGTCCCAAGGCAGCCGAACCCGGCACCCTCACCGAGGAGGATCTCCCGCCGGTCCTCGTGGTCTGCCCCAAGTCCGTCTGTGACAACTGGCGCGCCGAAGCGGAACGTTTCACCCCGCACCTCCGTGTCCGCGCCTGGCGCGGCACCGAACTCGAACGGTTCCCCACCGAACTCGGCACCGCCGACATCCACATCCTCAATTACAACCAACTCCGGGTCATCGGCGAGAACCTCGCCGAGGCTCCCTTCCTCGCCGCCGTCCTCGACGAAGGCCAGTACATCAAGAATCCCTCGTCGGTCACCGCCATGATCGCCCGCACCCTGCGCGCCGAACACCGGCTCGTCCTCAGCGGTACTCCCATCGAGAACCGCCTGCTCGACCTCTGGAGCCTCATGTCCTACGCCATGCCCGGCGTCCTCGGCAGCCGCGCCGGTTTCCAACGCAACTTCGATACCCAACAGGATCCCCTCGCCCGTCGCCGCCTCGCCGCACGCGTCCGCCCCTTCCTCCTGCGCCGTACCAAATCCCAGGTGGCCCGCGACCTGCCCGACCGGATCGAGGAAGACCTGTTCTGCGATCTCGAAGGCGACCAGCTCACCCTGTACCGGGCCGAGCTCAAGAAGGCGCAGCAAGTGTTGCTGCGCGTCCGCACTTCCAAGCAACTCCAGCAGGAACGCTTCAACCTGCTCACCTCCCTCCTGCGTCTCCGCCAGATCTGCTGTCATCCCAGGCTGGTCCAGCACGACTCAAAGGCTCCCAGCGCCAAGCTCGAAGCCCTCGTCGAACAACTCGAACCCCTCATGGAACAGGGCCAGAAGGTCCTCGTCTTCTCCCAGTTCGTCTCCCTCCTCGAAATCCTCCAGTCCGAGATGCACGCCCGCCAGTGGCCCACGTTCTTCCTCGCCGGCGAAACCGAGGATCGCGGCGCCCTGGTCCGTGAATTCCAGGCCACCGAAGGCAATGCCGTCTTCCTCATCTCCCTCAAGGCCGGTGGCTTCGGCCTCAACCTCACCGCCGCTTCCTACGTCGTCCTCTTCGACCCCTGGTGGAACCCCGCCGTCGAAGCCCAGGCCATCGACCGCACCCATCGCATCGGCCAGACCCAGAAGGTCATTGCCTACCGTCTCCTCATCAAGGACTCCCTCGAGGAGAAGATCCGCGCCCTCCAGAAACAGAAGAAGGCCCTCGCCGATGACATCCTCGGCGAAGAGAACTTCACCAACAGCCTGTCCATCGAGGATTTCCAATTCCTATTCAACGATTGACCCACCTTCGGAGTCCCATCGTCCAGCCGTCCATGAAACCGTTTCCCCACTCCCGCCCCGTCCTCGCCAGCCTCGCGCTTGCCTGGACCGCAGCCATCGCCCTCCCCACCCATGCCGCCACCGATTGGCCCATGTTCCGCGGCGATCCCTCCCTGTCCGGTGTCTCCACCACCAGGGTCTCCACACCGCTCCGCCTCAAGTGGACCTTCAAGACCGGCGGCCCCGTCCTGTCCTCGCCCGCCATCGTCGGCAATAAAGTCTTCATCGGCTCCGGCGATTCCAACGTCCATTGCCTCAACCTCGCCGATGGCACCGCCCGCTGGACCTTCACCGCCGGCGGCCCCATCGAGGCCTCGCCCCTGTTGCTCGACGGCCGCCTCTACATCGGTGACACCCTCACCAACTTCTATTGCCTCGATTCGAAGGACGGCACCGTGATCTGGCAGCGCGGGTTCGACGACAAGGTCAAGAGCTCCGCCACCTGGTATCAACCCCCCGGCGACAAACCCAAGGCCGTCGTCGTCGGTTCCTACGACTTCAAGCTCTATTCCTTCAACGCCCTCACCGGCTCCACCAACTGGGTCTACGAAACCGGCAATTACATCAATGGCTCCGCCGCCGTCGCCGACGGACTCACCAGCTTCGGCGGATGCGATGCCTTGGTCCACGTGCTCAATCTCGCCGATGGCACCAAGAACCGGGAAATCGAGGCCGGCGCCCCCATCATCGGTTCCGCCGCACTCCTCAACGGGCGCGCCTATGTCGGCCACTACGAAAACGAGTTCCTCTGCGTCGACCTTCGCGAAGGCAAGGTCGTCTGGCGCTATCGCGACCGCTCCTTCCCCTACGCCACCTCGCCCGCCGTCACCGCCGACCGCGTCCTGTTCGGCGGTCGGGACCGGCGCCTCCACTGCGTCGAACGCGAGACCGGCAAGCCCGTCTGGGTCCACCAGACCCGCGGCAAGGTCGAAAGCTCCCCCGTCGTCGCCGGCGATACCGTCTTCTTCGGATCCGATGACGGACGTCTCTACGCCGTGTCCCTCAAGGACGGTTCCCAGCTCTGGCAGTATGAGATCGGGCAACCCATCCAAAGCTCCCCCGCCATCGTCGATGGCCACGTGCTGATCGGTTCGGATGACGGCAGCCTGTATTGCTTCTCCGGAAACTGATCCTTCATCCGGAGCGTCGAGGTGTACTCGACGT
>CAZDYB010000301.1:0-5869 GCA_964509045.1 uncultured Akkermansia sp. | reverse complement strand
CCCATGTTCCCCGGCCGTCTCACCTCACTCGCGCCCTGGTTCGCCGCGTTGCTGACCTTCATCACGACCCACGCCGCCGAACGCCCCAACATCCTGTTCATCATGACCGACGACCACGCCTCCCATGCGTTGTCGTGCTATGGCTCCCGCATCAACCAGACCCCGCACCTGGATCGCATCGCCCAGGGCGGTGCCCGGTTCGCCCACGCCTTCGTCGTCAATTCCATCTGCACACCCAGCCGCGCCTCCATCCTCACCGGCAAGTATTCCCACGCCAACGGCACCCCCGTCTTCAACCGCTTCGACGGCTCCCAGGATCACGTCGCCCGACACCTCCAGTCCGGCGGTTACCACACCGGCATGGTCGGCAAATGGCATCTCGGTTCCGACCCCACCGGCTTCGACCGCTGGATCGTCCTGCCCGGCCAGGGCGTCTACAACCGTCCCGCCTTCCTCACCCCCAACGGACGCCTCGAAATCGAAGGCTACACCACCGATGTCATCACCGATCTCGGCATCCGTTTCCTCGAGACGCGACCCAAGGACAAACCGTTCTTCCTCATGCTCCATCACAAGGCGCCACATCGCGACTGGACGCCTGACCCCGTCAACCGCGCCAATTTCGCCAATCGCGAATTCTCCCTGCCCGAGACCTTCTCCGACACCTACGCAACCCGTCCCGCCGCCCTGCCCGAGAATCGTCAGACCATCGCCCGGGATTTCACCCGACGCGATCTGAAGCTCGAACCTCCCGCCACCCTGACCACTCCCGCCGAGCGCAATCGCTGGCTGTCCACCGTCCCCGATCACGTCGAGCTCCCCACCGCCGATGGCGGTACCCGGCGATTGACCGGTGATGAATTCAACCGCTGGAAATATCAGCGCTACATGCAGGACTACCTCGCCTGTGTGCAGGGCGTGGATGACAACGTCGGACGACTCCTCGATTACCTCGATGCCAGCGGTCTCTCCACCAACACCGTGGTCGTGTACACCGCTGACAACGGCTTCTTCCTGGGTGACCACGGTCTCTACGACAAACGGTTCATGTACGAACATTCGCTCCGCATCCCACTGCTGGTCCGCTGGCCCGGGGTCGCCACCGCGGGAATGGTTCCCGAAGGATTCGCCCTCAACGTCGATTTCATGCCGACCTTCCTCGACATCGCCGGCCTGCCCATCCCTCCCGGCCTGCACGGTCGCAGCCTCGTTCCCCTGCTGAAGGGGGATGCCCGGGGCTGGCGCACCTCCATGTACTACCGCTACTACCACGACCCCGGCCATCACAACACCCGGCAGCATTACGGTGTCCGTACCCGCACCCACAAATTGATCCACTACTGGAAGTCCAATCAGTGGGAACTCTTCGACCTCAACCGAGATCCCAACGAACTCCGCAACCTCGCCGATGACCCCGCCCAGGCCACCGTACTCGCCGGACTGAAATCCGAACTCTCCCGCCTCAAGTCCGAACTGGGTGACACCGACGCCTTCGCCCGGGATTTGCCCCGGGACGGTGTCGACGGCAACTGGACCGACCACGGCAACCTCGGCCAACGCACCGTCGTCGAAGCCATCACCGCCTCAACGCCACCGCAGGGCAGGTAAGCGGGGCAGTCAATCCCAGGTCACGAGCCTCCACCCCACCCCACCTCACCCCTTACTTCTCCAGGTATTTCACCACCGCCTCGGTCCGCGTATGCGCACCGAGCTTCTCGAAGATGTGCTTCAGGTGGGTGTGCACCGTGAGCGGACTGATCCCCAACTCACCGGCGATCTCCTTGTCATGCAAACCGCGTTGCAGACACGTCAGGATCTGACGCTCCCGCAGCGTCAACGCACTCCGGATCGACGCATCCATCTGACCCGCCGCAGGACTGAACATCCCCTGACAATACCGTCGGATCGCCCGTGAAGCCTCGTCCGGCACCAATCGCCCGCTCGCAAACGCCCCGTCCAACGGCTCCAACAACTGGGCCAGGGCACGTCGACGCAGCAGGTATCCCGATTCCACCCCGTTGAACGACGCGAAGATATGGTCGCTCGTCGGGTAGATCCCGAAGGGCAGGATCAACGGTGCCCCACCCTCCTTCAACCGGGCCGGCAAGGCGTCCGGACCCACCGTGGCATCATCCCGATCCGCCAGTACCAGATCCACCCGGGCCGAACGCCGCGGCGCATCCGCCAATTCACCCAGGCTTCCATACCCGGTCACCGAACACCCCGGGATCTGCTCCAGCCAATGCACCAGGGCCTTCCGGAAAACCACATCCGACTTCACCACCGCCAGACGCATCCGCAACGGACGCGTCGCGGGTACGGCCGCCACCGGGGCAACTCCCGGCAGGGTGTGCAGGGTCGTGTAGGTGCAGGCCAGGGGCGACTCCAGCCAGAAAATCGACAGCGTGAATTCCCGGACCACACGGACCCCGGCCTTCTCCCAACCCTGCGTCTCCAACTGACGCATCACCGTGTCGGCAGTCCTCAACGCAACCACCTCATCACGAGTGGTTAACGGCACATACCACCCCTTCCTCGAGTGCTCCATCCAGACCGACCACTCGTCCATCCCAAGGGGCCTCAGCCCAGCCAGATACCGCCTCCGGGTCAGGCTCAGAAGGGATGGGTTACTCCGCTTGGGGGATTCCGATGTAGGATTCATTCAGATTACTCCCATGCTAGGTGAGCAAGGAACGTTCAAACCAACGCAGTCCCGGAAACGAGTTTTCGCATTCGTCACCATTCTGTCGTTCGACCCTGACCTCACCCTTCGCACCCTCGGACTCATTGATGCTCATGGAACTGTTGAAACGAAGCCATTCCAAGTCCCCCCCGGCAGCCCGTGCCCGGTCGGGATTCACCCTCATCGAACTCCTCGTCGTCATCGCAATCATTGCCATCCTTGCCGGCATGCTCCTACCGGCCCTGTCCAAGGCCAAGTCCAAAGGTCAACAGGCTCGCTGCATGAGCAACCTCAAGCAGGTCAGCATCGGCACCACCATGTACGCCAACGATTTCAACGAGACCTTCCACAACATCAGTGGCTCCGTTCCCAATCATGGCCAATGGTCCCGTAACCCGACCACCCGCGATCTCCTCCCCGCCAACGATCCCCTCGCCTACTGGGGCGTCGCCTACATCAAGTACTTCGGCGGCGCACGCAGCGTCTTCCGTTGTCCCGGCGCCAAGAATGTCGACGCCTGGCGCGAGGACGGTCTCCGTTATCCCATGGAGTTCTGGCTCGACTCCTCCTACGGAATCAATGGCTTCGTCACCCAGGCCCCCGCCCCAGGCAACCCCGGCCAGCGCGGCAATGGTCCCCGCAAGATCACCGACTACGAAAGCCCCCAGACCATGATCTTCGCCCAGGACGCCGCCGAACAACGCATGGACGGTGCAGACGATACCGTCGGTCTCTTCCCCGGCTCCAACGAGATCCTGACCCAATGGCGCTTCGGTACCATCCCCAGCTATTACCCCGGCGTGAACTTCCTCTGGGAATGGTACCGCCACAATCGATACTCCGACATCCTCTGGGTTCCCGGCAACGTTTCCTCCGTCCGCTTCACCGATGTGAGAAAAGGGGTCGACTACCGGTGGTACACGGGTGTAACACCCATTGAGCAACCACGGTTCTGATGCGGCACGCCTCTCCTCCCAACATGATCTCCCGTATCCTCCCGCTCCTGCTCCTCGGAGCCGTCTGCGTGTTGCCCGGTTGCAAGGAGGCTCAGCCACCCGAACCGATCGCCTCCTCCGAGGTGCCGGCCACGGTCAACAACGCCTTCGATTCCGCCTCCCCCGAAGTCCGCGCCGCCGCCCAGGAAGCCGTCGCCGCTCTTCAGAAGGACGAACAATCCATGGCTCTCGAAGCCCTCGAAGCTTTGGCCCGAAAGGGCGAACTCACCCCCGAACAACGCGAGGCCGCCACCAAGGCCGCCGTGTCCGTCCGGGCTGGCATCGTGGAGGCAGCCGCTCAGGGCGATGCCGCCGCTCAGGCATTTCTGGAGGCCCAGAGATCCCGAAAATAGCTTTCCCGTGGCACGGCCCGCTCACGCTGGCCGGAGCCACCGGCCCGTTTTTCCGGCTCTGAGTGGAGTCGGATGGCGGGCGCCGGCGGTGTAAACCGTGTGTCACCCCGGCGCCCGCCTGTTTTTTGCCCGGACCCGCCCCAAAACCCCGCAGTTCCCCGCCCCCGTGAGCACTCCGCCGCCCGCCGCCCGCCCCGATCCAGCACGGGGCCGATTCGCCCGCTGGCTCGAAACCGCGCCCTCCGCCGCCTTCGTCCTCATCGCGGTCACCGCCGCCTTCACCACGTACTTCTCCATGTACGCCTTCCGCAAACCTTTCGCCGCCGCGCGATTCGAAGGCCTCTACTTCCTCGGAACCGCCATCGGCCTCAAGACCGCCCTCGTCATCGGCCAGATCATCGGATACGCCCTCTCCAAGTGGGTCGGCATCAAGTTCTGCTCCGAGATCGCCCCCGGTCGACGCGCCCGTACCCTCGTCACCCTCGTCCTCATCGCCGAATCCGCCCTGCTCCTCTTCGCCGTCGTCCCCGCCCCCCTCAAGGTCGTCGCCCTCTTCTTCAACGGCATCCCCCTCGGCATGATCTGGGGCCTCGTCGTCTGGTACCTCGAAGGACGGCGCACCTCCGAAATCCTCATGGCCGGCCTCGCCTGCTCCTTCATCGTCGCCAGCGGCGTCACCAAGGACTTCGCACGCGCCCTCATGGCCGGCACCATCGCCGATCTCTGGTCCCGGCTTCCCCTCCTCGGTCCCCTCATCGGCAATGCCCTCGGCAAGGTCCCTGAATTCTGGATGCCCTTCATCACCGGCCTCCATTTCCTCCCGTTCTTCCTCCTCGGCGTCTGGACCCTCGAACAACTGCCCAAACCCAGCGCCTCCGACGTCGCCACCCGCGCCCCCCGGACTCCCATGAGCGGCAGCGACCGCCTCGCCTTCCTCCGCCGATTCGGCCTCGGGATGTTCCTCCTCTGCGTCGCCTACTTCTTCCTCACCGCCTACCGCGATTTCCGGGACAACTACCAGGTCGAGATCTTCGAGGAACTCGGGTACCGCTACGACGACAACAAGGTGATCATCAGCAAGGCCGAGACCCTGGTCACCGCCGGGGTCATCGCCGCCATGGCCCTGCTCAACGCCATCCATGGGAATCGAAAGGCCCTCCTCACCGCCTTCATCATCATGACCGGCGGTTTGCTGATGCTGGGCGGCGCCACGGCCCTGTTCTCGGCTGGATGGGTCAACGGCTTCTGGTGGATGACCCTCACCGGACTCGGTTCCTACCTCGCCTACGTCCCCTTCAACGCCATGCTGTTTGAACGGCTCATGGCCGCCACCCGCGCCACCGGCACCGCCGTGTTCGCCATCTACGTCGCCGATTCCATCGGTTATACCGGCTCCGTCGGCATCCAGCTCTTCAAGGATCTCGCCCAGAAATCCTCCACCCGCCTCGGCTTCTTCCAATCCTATACCTGGTTCCTCTGCATCGTCGGCTCCACCTGCCTCATCGCCGCCGCCGTCTATTTCCTCCGACGCTCCCAGACCACTCCCGAACCCACTCCCGAACCCGGTCCCGCCCCGACCTCCTGAGCCCCGCGACCCGCTGCTGAAAACCCGGTGCCGTCGGCGGGACTTGAACCCGCACTTCCTCGCGGAAAGGGGATTTTAAGTCCCCTGTGTCTGCCATTTCACCACGACGGCGGCCGGGTGGCATCGTCCCCGCTTCCGCCCCTCCCTGCAACCCCGCGCCTTCATCCGTGCGGGCCTGAAACATATTTCCCGCAGGGGCGCGGAGCTCGCGGAGGACTGAACACTTCCGGAATGGCGAATGGCGAATGGCGAA
>CAZDYB010000300.1:0-5905 GCA_964509045.1 uncultured Akkermansia sp. | reverse complement strand
ATCCTGCCGATCCACCGGGCGCAGGTCATCACCTACTTGAAACTGCTGAAGCTACCCTTGGGCCTGCTCATCAATTTCAATAGCGTCCTCATCAAAGATGGCATTGAAGGGATCCTGAACGTGCCGCGCCGCCACCCGTAAGCCCCTCACCGAGCCTCCTTTTCTACCCCCTTTGTTGTTGATCCCCTGCTTGCCCCCGTTTCCTTGGCCCCTTGGCCCCTTTGTTGTTAATCCCCTATGAACCTCCTCATCACCGGTGGCTGTGGCTTCATCGGATCCAACCTCGTCCGCCGTCTCATCCGGGAACCCGGCATCCAACGTCTCGTCAATCTCGATGCCCTGACCTATGCCGGTCACCGGGGATCGCTGTCCGACATCGAAACGGATCCACGCTATGTGTTTGAGCATGTGGACCTGCGCGACAAGGCCGCCGTGCTGCGTGTGGTGCGTGACCATGCCATCACAGCGATCCTGCATCTTGCTGCCGAATCCCATGTCGACCGCTCCATTACCGGGCCGGGTGACTTTGTCACCACCAACATCAATGGAACCTTCCATCTTCTCGAGGCCTGCCGGGAACTCTGGCTGGTGAATCCGACGGCCGAGCTCAAGGCGGCGGCCGGACCGGTTGGATTGCGGTTCCATCATGTGAGCACCGACGAAGTGTATGGCACCCTGGGCGACACCGGTCTCTTTACGGAGACCACCCCCTATGCCCCCAATTCGCCCTACTCGGCCAGCAAGGCTTCCAGCGATCTGTTGGTGCGGGCCTATCACCATACCTACGGGCTCAACACCGTGGTCACGAACTGCTCCAACAACTACGGCCCATACCAGTTCCCGGAGAAGCTGATTCCCGTCATCCTCCAGAACATCCTTCATCGTCGTCCGCTTCCCGTCTATGGCGACGGCATGAACATCCGGGACTGGCTTTATGTGGAGGATCACTGCGAGGCCCTCTGGCAGGTGATCCAACGGGGTCGCGATGGGGAGACCTACAACATTGGCGGACACAATGAATGGGCCAACATCCACATCGTGCAGCACCTTTGCGACCTCGTTGACGAACTCAGGCCTGACCTTGGCGGGAACAGTCGCGGTCTCATCACCTATGTTAAGGATCGACCCGGGCATGATCGCCGCTACGCGATTGATGCCGGAAAGATCGAGCGTGAACTCGGTTGGAAACCGGCGCATCGGTTCGAGGAAGGCATCCGCAAGACGGCACAGTGGTATCTCGACAACCAGGCGTGGGTGACCTCGGTCCTCCGCAGATAAGAACAACCATGCAGGGAGACTATCCGCAGATGGCGCAGATGGCGCAGATCCTGGAGGAGGAATCACCGAGAGACCCTGAAACCTACGCCATCATCGGAGCCGCGATGTCGGTTCACACAGAACTGGGTAATGGGTTTCTCGAGGCTGTGTACCAGGAAGCCTTCAGCCTTGAACTGTCTGATCGTGAGATCGCGCACCAAAGGGAAGTCGACCTGCAACTCAACTACCGCGGCAGGCAACTCAGGACCCATTACAGGGTAGACTTCATCTGCTTTGACAAAGTCATCGTCGAATTGAAGGCCTTGAGCGACCTGACCTCGGTGGAGGAGTCGCAGCTCATCAATTACCTGAAGGCGTCCCGGTTGAGTCGAGGTCTGCTCCTCAACTTCGGCCTCCCCCGTCTCCAGTACAAGCGGATCGTCTTATCCCAACATTGACCGAGGGATGGCAGTGGACTGATCCCCGGATCCGTCGCTTCAGCAATGGCTCTGTGGAAGCATAGCCGCATGCATCTCCCTGATATTGGTTGACAACCATTGGCTCGCCAACCATCGGCCTATATCCGCCCATTGCTACTCCATCTGCGCCATCTGCGCCATCTGCGGATAACCACCTCTTTCCCTTCGATCAGGCCATCTGCGGATCGCTCACCTTTCCAATCATCCCAACCATCGCTCTATGCCATCCCTAGCCATCATTGGAACCGGATACGTCGGTCTTGTCACCGGCGCCTGCTTTGCCCAGGTCGGACATCAGGTCCTGTGCGTTGACAACGACGCACGGAAGGTTGAGACCCTGCGTGCCGGGGGCATTCCCATCTACGAACCCGGCCTGGAGGATCTGGTACGATCGAATGTCGAGTCTGGCCGGCTCAGATTCACCACTTCGACCGCCGAAGCCGTGGCCGAGGCAGACGTCATCTTCATCTGTGTGCCCACCCCGCCGCAGCCCGATGGATCCGTCGATCTGTCCTATATCGAGGGGGTTGCCCGCGAGATTGCCGGCAACCTGACCGCCTATCGGGTGATCGTCGACAAGAGCACGGTCCCCGTTAAGACCGGCGAGAAGGTGGCGGAGACCATCCGACGCTATGCCAAGACCAAGGTCGACTTCGATGTCGTGTCCAATCCCGAATTCCTTCGGGAGGGATTTGCCGTGGATGACCTCATGCATCCCGACCGGATTGTCATCGGGACATCCAGTCCGCGACCGGTGGCATTGATGCGGGACATCTATACGCCGTTCAACGCCCCCATCATCGTCACCGACACCAACTCGGCGGAGTTGATCAAGCATGCCGCCAACTCGTTCCTGGCCCTCAAGATCTCCTATATCAATGCCATCTCCGCCATCTGCGAGGCGGCTGGAGCCAATGTCCTGGAGGTCGCGAATGGCATCGGGCTTGATGAACGGATCGGCCGCCGCTTCCTGAACGCAGGCATTGGATTTGGTGGCTCCTGCTTTCCCAAGGATCTTTCGGCCTTCATCAAGATTGCCGAGCAACTCGGGTATGACTTCCAGCTGTTGAAGGAGGTTCAGCGGATCAATACCGCGCAGATGGAGCGGTTCCTCAAGAAGATCACCGACACCCTTTGGGTGCTGAAGGACAAGCGCATCGGGGTGCTGGGTCTGGCCTTCAAGCAGAACACGGACGATGTACGGACTTCGCCTGCCATCGACCTGTGCCAGCGGTTGTTGAAGGAGGGGGCCCGGTTGCGGGTGAATGATCCCAAGGCGATGGAGAAGGCCCGGGCGCTTTTGCCTGAGGGCCCGGAGGTGGAGTACATCGAGGACATGAACGACGTGCCGGTGGATTGCGATGCCCTGGTGATTGCCACGGAATGGCCTGAGTTCACCAAGTTGGATCTGGCCCGTGCCCGGAAGGTGATGACCACTCCCATACTTTTCGATGGCCGCAATCTGTTTGACCGGGCCGAGATGGAGTCCCTGGGCTTCATCTACAAGGGTGTTGGACGCTGAAGCCGGTTGAAGCCCCGGCCCGGAGGTTCCGTTCGGACTCCCTTCCCCTCCCATGAAGTCTGTTCTTGTGACCGGTGGTGCTGGATTCCTGGGCAGTTTCCTTGTCGATCTCCTGGTCGACGACGGATGCCGCGTGGTGGTCCTGGACAATCTCGAGTTCCAGGTTCATCAGGGGCACCAGCCTTCCTACATCAACCCGGGAGCCACCTATGTATGGGGCGATTGCTCGGACCGAACCCTGGTCAGGCCCATTCTGGAGACGGTCGATGCCGTGGTGCACCTGGCCGCCCTGGTCGGCGTGGGTCAGTCCATGTATGAGATCGAGCGGTATACCCACGGCAACTGCGATGTCACCGCTGTCCTGCTGGAAGAGGTGGTCCGGGCACGGAGCCGGATCCGGAAGGTGGTGGTTGCCAGTTCCATGAGCATTTACGGAGAAGGTTCCTATGTGGATGCCGAAGGCAACACCGTCTATCCGGGCCTGCGGTCAGACGAACAGCTGAGGGCGGGTCACTGGGAACTCCTTCACCCCTTGAATGGCCGGCTCCTTCGTCCCACACCAACCGTCGAGGATCGTCCGCTTTGCTCCGCATCGGTGTATGCCGCCAGCAAGCGCTATCAGGAGGAACTCACGTTGATGGTCGGACGCACCTATGATGTCCCGACCGTGGGATGTCGCCTGTTCAATGCCTATGGAAGCCGACAATCGTTGACCAACCCCTATACCGGGGTGGCGGCCATCTTCTGTTCGCGTCTGCTTCAGGGGCTTGCCCCGGTCCTATTCGAGGATGGCAATCAGCTCCGGGACTTTGTCCACGCCGCCGATGTCGCCCGTGCCCTTCAACTTTGCCTGGATCATCCTGCGGCGGATCATCAGGTGTTCAATATCGCCTCCGGCCATCCCATCACCGTGCGGGACGTGGCCCGGCACCTCGGTGATGCCGTGAGCGGCCGGCATATCGAGCCCGAGGTAAGGGGACAGTGGCGTTCCGGCGACATCCGTCACTGCATTGCGGACATCTCGAAGGCCAGGCGTCTGTTGGGCTATTCCCCCCAACACCGGTTTGAGGACGGGCTTGGGGAACTGGTGTCGTGGATCCGTCACCAGCAACCGGGTGCTGACCGGCTTGAAGCAGCGTTGGCCGAGGGCCGTTGCCATGGCGTCATCTCGGGCTGATCAGCCGCCGAGGAAATCGGTGGACCAAAGAAGGATGCGAAGCCGGGGAGGGGTTGAACAACCGAGGGGCGAAGGGTGCGAAGGGTGCGAAGCCGGGAAGGGGTTGAACAACCGAGGGGCGAAGGGTGCCAAGAAGACCGTTCTTCAAAACCCCCTCATCTGCGTAATCTGCGAAATCTGCGGATGCCCCCTCCTGAATCCAATCTGCGGTCATCTGCGGTCATCTGCGGCTAAGCTCCCCCCCTCTCCCGTGAGCCCCACCCCTTCAACCCCAAGCCCGTCCAGCCAACCCGTCCTCGTGACCGGTGCAGCCGGCTTCATCGGTTTCCACGTCGCTCAGAGATTGCTGGACGCCGGACAGGCCGTGGTGGGCATCGACAACCTCAACGACTACTACGATGTCGGGCTCAAGGAATCGCGTCTGGCATTGCTTACCTCCCATCCCCTGTTCCGGTTCAGTCGTCTGGACATCGCGGATCGACCGGCGATGGAGCGCCTGTTTGCAGCCGAGCGACCGGAGCGGGTAATCCATCTGGCTGCGCAGGCTGGGGTCCGATACTCGCTGCAGAATCCGCACGCCTATGTGGACAGCAACCTGGTTGGATTCGTGAACATCCTGGAGGGTTGCCGGCACAACGGGGTTGGGCACCTGACCTATGCATCCTCAAGCTCGGTCTATGGGGGTTCCACCCGGATGCCATTCAGCACCCATGATACGGTGGATCACCCCTATTCGTTGTATGCCGCCACCAAGAAGGCAAACGAGCTGATGGCCCACACTTACAGCCATCTCTACGGATTGCCGACAACGGGCCTGCGTTTCTTCACCGTCTATGGCCCCTGGGGTCGCCCGGACATGGCGTTGTTCCTGTTCACCCAGGCCATTCTCGAAGGTCGGCCCATCGACGTCTTCAACAACGGCCGGATGCAGCGCGATTTCACCTATGTGGATGACATCGTCGAGGGCGTGATCCGGGTGAGCGCTCGGGCAGCAGTCGGGAATGCCGGATGGGATCCGTCGAAGCCGGATCCGGCGACCAGCCGGGCTCCCTATCGTGTGTACAACATCGGGAATCATCAACCGGTTGAGTTGCTCGATCTGATCGCGTGTCTGGAGCGTGCGTTGGGTCGTGAGGCGGTGAAGCGTTTCCTCCCCATGCAACCTGGCGATGTCCCCGCCACCTATGCCGACACGGATGATCTGAGAAAGGACACCGGTTTTGCTCCGTCGACCCCGTTGGAGAGCGGCGTCGCACGGTTCGTAGAATGGTTCCGCAGGTATTACGCGATGTGAGGGCCGCAGATTACTCGGAGAATAAGGCGGGAGGGGTGAAGCCGCAGATTACGCAGATTACGCAGATTCCTGATGGGTGAAGCGGTGGTTTTCTGGGTGCCCGTTTTGCCTCAGTCCCAATCGGGATGTTGCGGAGGGTCAGTTCCCTTTCCAGCGCTTCCTGATAGACTGCCTCC
>CAZDYB010000299.1:0-5912 GCA_964509045.1 uncultured Akkermansia sp. | reverse complement strand
AACCCGGAGACCTCGATCCGGATGGGGCCTTCGTACCCTTCAATCCGGGTGGCAGTGAAGCGCAGTTCACGCGCGCTGCCCGGGCTCACCTTGGCGTCGAGTCCATCGATGCGGACGGAGAACCCGGGTTGCCGATCCCGGAGTTGAAGCGTGTAGGGGAAGTTGGTGCCGCCCCCGAACCCGCGGGTGTCAGTGATCCGTACCAGATATCGACCGTCGCGCGGTGCGGTGAAGAGGAGCAGGGAATCGGCCCCGGCGCGACGCGACGGATCGTCGTCATTGGCGAACGGGATGTGGAAGACGGGAAGTCCGTTGGGAACGGGTTGGGCGTCGGGTGGGAGCGGGGTGACGATGTAACAGGGTTCGTTCAGCGCGTGGGACAGCGCGGTGGTGGAGAAGGCGGTCTGCCGTTTGCCTTCCCCGGGATAGACCTTGAATCCGGAGTCGGGTCCGCGCGGATACAGCCAGAGCCGGGTCACCTCGCCATTCGCATACAGGTATTCGTCCAACTCCATCTCAGCCCAGTTGTGCAGCCGGAAATCATCGGAGGTATCCGAATCCTTGCCGCGAAACGTGAACCACGAATCGCGCACCGCCTGCAACGTCACCTGTCGGACCGGCAGGCCTTCCGGGCTCAACACCTCGATCCGGGAATCCATCGCGGACCCCGACCGGGCCGCATTCACCTCCAACGCCATTTCCTGACCCGCGCGGGATTCGAAGCTGAAGACGTCGACATCGCCGGCGCGATCCATCCTCCCTGAAATCTTCACCGGCCAGGCCACTGACTGGGCCTGGGCGGGAAGATCGTTGGGCTCGATTTCGGCAACCGAATTTGTGCTGCTGGAAGGCTGGGCTGAAGGATCGGTTCCGACGGATTCAATGGCGGCGCGCATCGGGGAAACAGGTGCAGATCGGTCCGTGCGTCGGGGGTTGGATCCGGGAAGCGGAATATCGGCGATGGAACCGTCGAGGCGCGCGACGGCGAGGCGGGGTTTGGTGGGATGAAAGGCGGTGGCGGGAACGATGTCGGGCTGGAGTTCGAAGGCGTGGAGTTCAATGAGGTCGGGCAGGGACCAGATCTTGAGGCTGCGATCGGCGGCGGCGGTGACGAGGTGTCGGCCGTCGGGGGACAGGTTCATGGCGGTGATGGCGGCATCATGGGCGAAGCGCGAAGCGACGACGGGATTGATGGCCGGCGCGTTGGTGGAAAGGAACCGCCATTGATGGATCCGTCGGTCGGCGCCGGTGGCGAAGATGAAACGACCGTCGGGGGTGAACCGGACGGAACTCAACTCGCCCTGGGGTTGGCTCAGGGTGTCGAGCCGGGTGCCATCGGTGACACGCCACAACTTCACCGTCTGGTCGGCACTGGCGGAGGCGAGGACGTTTCCGCCGGGAGCAAAGGCGAGATCGAACACCGCCCCGTTGTGGACCGAGTTCGACCACACCACACCGCCATCGGCCACACGCCAGAGTCGGATGACGCGGTCATAACCGGCGGTGGCGAGGTGGGTGCCGTCGGGGGAAAGTTCGGCGGCGAAGAGTTGATCCCGATGCCCGGTGAATTCCCGGATCAACCGGGTGCGCCGGACATCCCAGAGTTGTGCCACTCCATTGAGCCCGGCGATGCCCGACGCGACGGCGAGTTGTCGGCCATCGCGGGAGAACCGCAGGGCATTCACCTTGCCGGGGATGTTGGGGAAGGTCTTGCGCACGCGGCGCCCGTCGGGGGTCCGCAATTCCACCCGGCCGGGCAATCCCACGGCAACCAATCGACCGTCGGGCGTGGGGACGATGGCGGTGATGGGGGTGGGCAGGCCCTTGGTGGTGGTGATTTCGGGGACGGAAATGTTCTGGAGGATGGAGACGTCGCGGGCCGGGCCATGGGCGCCTTCACGGATCCATTGCCGGATGCGGGCGATGTCGGATTCGGGGACGCGCGGTTCGTCCTTGGGCGGCATGGCGGGCCGCGCCTTGCCTTCGATGAGCTTGATGAGGAGGGACGCGTCGGGGTTGCCGGGTTCGATGGGATCGCCCTTGTCACCGCCGAGGCGGAGGGCGGCGAGGGTCTCGACGGAGAAGTCGCCTTCGGTTTCGGAGTCGTTGTGGCACCCGGCGCAATGGGTGCGGAGGATGGGAGCGATGTCGTGTTCGAAGCGGATCGCGGCGTGGGAAGTGAACGGAGCGGCGGCGAGGAGTAAGACGAGCGCGGAGAGAAACCGCATCGGGGCGACTGGGAAAAGGGAAGGGGTCATCGCGAAGCGGGGTCAGTGTTGGAACAGGAACTCGCGGCTGGTGAGCAGGGACCAGAAGAGGTCTTCGGTGACGACGCGACGTTGGTCGGGGCCGGCGTCGTTGAAGACGGCGATGAACGATTCGAGTTCGTGGGAGGACGGCGGGCGATTGAGACAGAGGAGCCAGGCTTCACGGATGAGCGGGGCGGGATCGGTGTGTCGGGCGAGGAGGGCGCTCACGCGGCTGTCGGGCGCGGCGAGCTTGTCATTGATGGTGCGCCCGTTCGAGAGGTGGAGGACCTGGACGAGACTCGGTTGGTTGGAACGTTCGCATTCGCAGGTGATCTCGCGTTGGTTGCGACCGAAGGTCTTGAGGAAGTAGGACTGCACCGCGGCGTCGTAGAGTTGCAGCGCCCGGGTGGAGTTGGTGTAGAACGAGGTCTTCTCCGTGGACCCGTCGTTCAGCAGCAGTTCGCCGTACTTCTCCGGCACGGCGGTGACGTCCGCGATGGCATCGCTGAGGACCTCGGCGGAAAGGCGGCGTGGGAAGTGGCGCGAATAGTGGCGCCGATCCTCGCGGTTGCCGGGCAACACCTCTCCCGAACGCCGATAGGTCTCGGAGGCGAGGATCAGGCGCATGAGATCGCGCAGGTCGAAACGGTGCTCGATGAGATGGGTGGCGAGTGCGTCGAGCAGGGCTTCGTTCGATGCCGGATTGGAGGCGCGGAGATCATCGACGGCCTCGACCAGGCCGACGCCCATGAAGTTTGCCCAGACCCGGTTGACGATGGCGCGGGCGAAGGCGCGGTTGTCGGGGGCAGTGAGCCAGTCGGCGAGGATCTCGCGTCGGTCGCGGGGATCCCCGTCAGCGATGGCCGGGGCATCGAGGGGCGCGGGCGGTTGGGGTTTGCCGGTGCGGGGTTGGATGAGATCGCCTTCGGGTTCCACGTAAAGGGTGCGGCGACCGTCACCGTTGCGGGCATCACCGCCCCAGCCCTTGGCACGGACACGGGCGAAGAGATTGGCGAACTGGTAGTACTGGTCGTTGGTCCACTTCTCGAGCGGATGATTGTGGCAACGCGCGCAGTTGATGGAGAGGGAGAGGAATGCCTGGGAGACGTTCTCGGCCATGGATTCCGGGTCCTGATGGATGGCGTAGAAGTTGGACTCTCCCTGTTCCACCGCCGAACCGCGCGCCGTGATCACCTGTCGCACGAATTCATCCCAGGGGGTGTTGTCCGCCACGCGTTGCCGGATCCAGCCGTAGTACGACTTCACCGCGTCGGGTCGCAGACGGGATCCGCTCACCAACAACAGGTCGGACCATTTGTACGCCCAGTAATCGATGAACTCTGTCCGGGCCAACAACCCATTGATCCAGTGCGTGCGTCGGTCGGGGCGCGTGTCTGAAAGGAACGTCTCCACCTCCGCCGGTGTGGGCAGGCGGCCGATGGTGTCGAGGGCGGAACGTCGGATGAAGGTGGTGTCGTCGGCCGGTGGCGAGGGTTCGAGATGCAACCGCTTCAACTGCGTGAGGACGAGGTCATCGATGAAGTTCGCCCGCGGTGCGTTGGCGTAGACGGCGTCGGGAACGGTGAACGGGTACGGGGCGGAAAGCCGCGCGATGACAATGCGGGAGGAATACCAGGCGGTGATGGCGCCTTCACCGGGACCAATGACGGACACGGATCCGGAACCGTCGACGAGTGCGACGGTTTCATCCGCCGAAGTGAACCGGGACCACGCGGTGACATCGCGTTCCTGCCCGTCGGTGAACCGGGCGCGGACACGCAGCGGAATGGTTTCACCGGGGTTCACCGTTTCCTTCGGGCCGCTGATGAAGAGTTCGTCGACGCGGGAATCATCGGCTTGGGGCCCCGGAGCGCCCTGGGCGATCCAACGGGCGAGGGTGAGGTAATCGGGGGAACCGGGTTCGATGCGTTTGCCGCCCTTGTGGGCGACGGTGGCGGTGGGTTTGGTGAGGACGAGGCTGAGGCCGGGTTGACCGGATTCAATCCGGCGCCCGAGGGCTTCGCGGGTGATGGCGAGGTGATCGGCCTCGGGGTTGTATCCGAAGAGCGACAGCCTGAAGCCGCCCTTGCCGGCCATGGCGCCGTGGCATCCACCGCTGTTGCAACCGGCCTTGGAAAGGATGGGCAGGACGTCGTTGCGGAAGGAGATGGCGGGATCTGAATCCGGCTTTGGGGCGGCGGAAAGGGACAGGCTGGAAATGGGGATGAGCAGCGCGAGAATCCAGCCAGGAATTGTTGGAGCGTTCACGCGAAGAGTTCCCGGATGGGTTCGGTGCCGAGATCGGTGAGGGTGAACGGACGTCCACCGGGCCCGGGCAGGTGCGAGGTGTGATCGAGGCCGAGGCTGTGGAAGATGGTGGCCACGATGTCGCCCGGCTTCACCGGTCGTTCGGCAGGGAAGCCCCCGATGGGGTCGCTGGCACCGACCACGCGCCCGCCCTGGACCCCGCCACCGGCAAAGGAACAGGTGAAGCATCCAGGCCAGTGATCGCGTCCGCCGGCGGGATTGACCTTGGGCGTGCGCCCGAACTCGGACAGGCCGGCGACCAGGGTGTCGTCGAGGAGACCGCGTTGGAACAGGTCTTCGAGGAGGGCGCTGTACGCCTGGTCATACATGGGACACACGATGTCCTTCATGCCCTCGATGGAGGTGAAGGGCTTGGATCCGTGGATGTCCCACGTGATTTCGTCGAAGACGGTGAGGAAGGTGTTGATGGTGATGAAGCGGACCCCGCTTTCGACCAGGCGCCGGGCGAGCAGACAGCATTGGCCAAACCGGTTCATCCCGTAACGCTCGCGAACCGCCTGGGGTTCCTTGGTGAGGTCGAAGGCGGACCGCGCCTGTTCACTCGTCATCATGCGGAAAGCCGCGTGGAAGTTCTCGTCCATCAACCGCGCATCCTCACTCGCCTCGAACGACGCGACCGCCTCCTCGACAATGCTGCGCATCTTGCGCCGACGCTCGAGGCGATGGGCTCCGATCAGGTCGGGTGGAAGCAGGTCTGGCACCTTGAAGTCCGGCCGTGATGGATCGGCCATGAGGGCGAAGGGATCGTGGGCCTTGCCCAGGAAACCGCCGGCCTGGCCGTTGGGAAGGTTGCCGCCGCCGCGCCCCATCAGTTGGGGCAACACCACGAACGGCGGCAGGTCGGTCCGACGTCCGAGCAGATGCGACACCACCGAGCCCACATGCGGGGTATGGATGCCGCCGGTGAAACGTCGGCCGGTCTGCATCATCTGCCATCCGGCATCGTGCACCGCCGCGCCGTCATGATGACAGGAACGGACCAGGGAGAATCGGTTGGCGACCTCGGCGTGACGCGGCAGGAGTTCGGAGACTTCAAAGGCGTCGGATCGGGTCCGGATGGGTTTGAAGGGACCACGGATCTCGCTGGGGGCATCCGGCTTCATGTCCCAGAGATCGATGTGGCTGGGACCACCGAGATTGAAGATGAGGATGCAGGATCGTTTGTCGGTGCCGGGCCGGGTGCGACCGGCCTCGCGGGCCTGGAGATACTGGGGAAGGGACAGGCCGATGGCGGCGAGGGAACCGATCTGGAGGAATTCGCGACGGGAGGCGCCCCGCCCGCACAGGCGAGCCCGATCCTGCGGGGATTCTGCCAGGAAATCGAACATGGGCGCA
>CAZDYB010000298.1:0-5916 GCA_964509045.1 uncultured Akkermansia sp. | reverse complement strand
CTCGAATCCATGATCCAACAGGCCCGCCGCCTCCGGCCGGAGTGAGTGTCCGCAGAGGCCCGGAAACCAGAACCGCTTTATCCGCAGATTTCTCAGATTTCACAGATGGAGAAGCCATGAAACCCGATTCAGACGACGGATTGAAACTTACCCAAAGCGGGATCGGAACCGTTTTGCTGAACCCCTCACCATCTGCGGCATCTGCGCCATCTGCGAAATCTGCGGTTCCATGATCCAACAACCCCACCGTATCCGCCCGAAGTGAGCCTCCCGCCCTTTACCAACTCCTTACCACAAACCCGTCGGATCCACGTCAGAGTCCGAAGTACCAGATCCGGTTCGGCCGCAGATCTCGCAGATTTCACAAATGGAAATGCCATGGAACCCGATTCCAACGACGGATTGAAACTTACCCGAAGCGGGATCGGAACCGATTTGCTGAACCCCTCACCATCTGCGTCATCTGCGCCATCTGCGGATCCAAAACACCTCCCCCTCATGATCCATCCCATGCACCGCTTCGCCCGTCTCTTCGCTGGTCTTCTGTTCCTCACCTTCACAGGCGCCGCCGCCGAGACCACCCGCCTCGACCTCGAAGACCTCGCCATCCAGGGCGGGATCCGCGATGGCAAGGCCCGGCTCACCCTCGAAGCCCAGATCGCCGGCACCGCCAACAGCTCTCCCGCCCTCTACTCCACTTCCCTCGACCACTCGATCCACGTTCTCCCCAGCCAGATCACCCATTCCGCCAACGCCACCTTCGACATCCTCCACGGGCAACCCGCCGAACTCCGGCTCACCCTGATCGGCCCGGGCGAAATCAAACGCGTCACCGGCGATTCCCTCCTCGACTGGTCCGTCCGCAACGAGACCAACGGCTCACGTTCACTCGTGCTGCGGCCCGTCCAATCCACTCCCGCACCGAACCGCCTTTCCGTCGTCATCGAGGCCGTCGCCCAATCCGGTTCCAACCTCGCCGCCACCAACCCACCCCACAACCACCCAACCATAACCCCCCCCCCCCCCCCCCCTATACCACAGGACAAAGGCAAGCAACCCACCCCTCGCCCTCCTCACCTTCACCCCGCCCCACCCCGCCCTTTTCCAAGGGCACTTGCGCATCACCTCCGATCCCTCCCTCCACCTCCAACCCACCCTCACCGCCGGCCTCCTCCCCATCGAACCCCGGTTCCTCCCCGAAGCCATGCGCACGACCGATGCCGCCGGGGATCCCGTCACCCTCGCGTTCCGCATCCAGGGCGCGTCTCCCCTCCTTTCTATCGTCCTGCGCCCCGCCGATCCCGATGCCCGCCGGGTTGTCCTGCGCGACTTCAAACTCAATGGCCAACTCGATCCCCAGTCCGCCGCCTTCACCCTCACCGCCATCGCCCGCGTCACCGATCCCCGCGGCGGCTCCCTTCCCATCCTGTCCGGCGATGTCGCCCTGTCCGACCTGCAATCCTCCACCAACAGCGGCATCCATTGGCGCAACGGCGGCTTTGTCCTCGACTTCAATCAGGCCGGCGAGTTCCCCGTCCACCTCCGCTTCAACGCCGCCGTCGTCCAGTCCAACGGCTGGAATCGCGTCCGGTTCAAGACCGCATCCGCCAGCCTCCAACCCGTCTCCCTCACCGGTCTCGCCGACGAAACCCGGCTCGAATTCGAAGGCGCCGCCCGCCCCGTCCGCAATGGCCAGTCCTTCACCAGTCACCTGCCACCGGATGGCTCCGTCCATCTCGCCTGGAAATCCGCCCGGCCCGAGGCCGAAGGCAAACTCTTCTACGCCGCCGAACTGCTCTCCCAGGTGACCATCGGCCCCGGCCTCATGCGCCAGGTCGCCCGCATGGATGGCCGGATCATGCAGGGCGAAATGAACGGAATCACCCTCGCCATCCAGGGCGCCGGAAACATCACCGCCGTCCAGGGCGCACAACTCCTCGGATGGGAACTGCAACCCGCCGGCACCAATGGCCAGCGCCACCTGGTCGTCCGCTTCAACCAACCTCTCCGTGACGACTTCTCCCTGCTCATCCATCTGCAATCCGAACTGCCCGCCTTTCCCCATGCCGTCGATGCCGTCGCCATCCGTCCCCTCGATGCCACCCGGTTCTCCGGCCATTTCCGCGTGGTCAATGACGGCGCCGTCCGACTTGAAGTCGTCACCGCCGATGGCCTTTCCCAGGTCGCCCCCGCCCAGTTTCCCGTCACCGATTCCGATCCCGCCTTCCCCATCGGCTCCGCAACCCAACGCTTCGTCCACCGCTTCTCCGGCACCGACTTCGCCCTGCGCATCCAGGCCGACAACATCCAACCCGAAGTCAGCGTCTCCCAGGTCATCCATCACCACCTCGGCGAATCCGCCCTGTCCATCGAAGCCGATCTCGAACTCGACATCCGCGAAGCTCCCCTCCGCGAAGTCCTCGTCCAGATCCCGCGCGGCTTCGCCATCGCCCAACTCGATGTCGCCGATCTCGCCGATTATCACGTCCGCGATTCCGCCGACGCATCCGATGCCGAACTCCGACTCATCTACACCAAGCCCGTCATCGACCGGCAACTCATCCGATTCAAACTCGAACGGAACTCGCCGCTCACCCTCACCAACTGGTCCCTGCCTCGCATCAGCATCCTCCGCGCCCGATCCCATCGCGGTCACGTCGCCGTCTCCGCCGATCCCGGCCTGCGCAGCGCCACCGACCGCACCGTCGGACTCACCGACATCGCCACCGCGTTCTTCCCGAAGAAGATCGCCGGCATCCAGGCCGCCTTCCGCATCACGGATCCCGCCTGGTCCGCCGACGTCCGCATCGAGCGTCTTCCCCAGTCCGTCCAGGCCGATGTCTTCCACCTGTTCTCCATCGGCGAAGGCATCGCCTACGGGAGCAGCACCATGAACTTCTTCATCTCGGGAGCCCCGGTCGCCGCCTTCGAAATCTCGCTGTCCGAGGAATACTTCAACATCGAGTTCAACGGGAAGGATCTCCGCGGCAACTGGCAACGCACCACCAACGGCTATCGCGTCCACCTCAACACCCCCGTCTCCGGCGCCTATACCCTCCTCGCCACCTACGAACGCCCCTTCAAGGCCCAGGGCGATACCCTCACCTTCACCGGCGCGCGTCCCCTCGATGCCCAGTCCGAACAAGGCCACACGCTCGTGGTCTCCGCCTATCAGTTCCAGGTCTCGCCCTCGTCCGTCTCCCCCGGCCTGCTCGCCCTCGAAACCGCCGAGGTCCCGCCCGAGTACCGACTCTTCTCCGACGCCCCCATCCTCGCCGCCTACCGCTATTCCTCACGCCCCTTCAACCTCCAGCTCACCCTCAGCCCACTCGCCCAGGCCGAAACACTCGCCCTCGTCATTGACCGCGCCGCCCTCTCCACCCGCGTTTCCAAGGACGGTGAAGTCCTCACCGACGTCCGTTACTTCATCAAGAACCGCGGCAATCCCCACCTCCGCGTCACCTTGCCCGAAGGCCTCACCCTCTGGTCCGCCACCGTCGGTGGCGTCACCTCCGTCCCTGTACGCGACGGCATCGCTCATCTCATCCCGCTCCCCCAACAGGCCGACCCCAACACCGTCCAGATCCTCGAACTCAAACTCGCTTCCCGCTCCACCAACCCCGCCCGCGTCACCGTCCGCGCTCCCATCGCCAACGCCCCCGTCCTCCTCGCCGAATGGAGCATCACGCCCGATGCCGGACGCCAACTCGCCTACCTCGGCGGTTCCCTCACCCCCGCCTCCGGCAACGTCCTGTACACCGCCGCCTCACGCCTCATGTCCCACCTCACCCGTCGCGCCAACCAATCCCGGATCCTACTCATTCTCGGCCTCCTCCTCCTCGCCGTGATCGCCTGTCGCTGGGCCCTCACCTCCACCCAGACCAGTTCGCGCCTCCGCATTCCCGCCGGCTCCGTCGTATGCGTCGCCGCCCTCGCCCTCGCCGGATTCACCGTGTCGCAATTCACACCGAACCCACTCCCCGAACCAGATCCCTCCCATGGCCACCTCGCCTTCCTCGCCCCCGTCCAACAACCCGATAGCGCACTCCACATCGATGTCGCCAATCAGGACGCCAAGGCCTCCGCCCCGCTCACCTCCGCCTGGCCCGCCCTCATCGCCTTCCTCACCGCCGCCTTCGCCCTCGCCCGGACCCAGGGTCTCGTGCGCACCTTCCTCATCGCCACCGCCTGGACCCTCCTCGGCTGGGCCACCCTCCGACCCGATTGGTCCCTGGCCCCGTTCCTCTCCGTCCTCGCCGCCTTCCTCGGCATCCACCTGCTCTGGCCCACCCTCGCCCGACTCCAACATCTCCCCCCACCCACCGACACTCCCCCGATACCCCCCACCGCCACCGTCGTCCCTGCCCTCCTGTTCCTCCTGTTCCTCTTCCCCACCCCACGCGCCAACGCCGCTCCCCAGGATCCGCCCGTCGCCGAATCCGTCATCCAATCCGTCCGCATCGAAGACGGATTCATCTCCGCCACCGCCCGCATCCGATGGAATGCCTCGCGCAACCAATCGCTCCCCATCCTCTCCGATCCCGCCGTCCTCACCCGCGCCCGCTTCGACACCAACGCCCTGCGCCTCGTCCAGGCGACCCAACCCGATTCCCCCTCCCGCAGCCTTGTCGCCACCCAGGACGGCACCTTCGAGATCGAAATCGATTACCAACTGTCCGTCTCACAACCCGACGGCGTCCCCGGATTCCTCCTCCCCACCCGGCACGGCCTCATCAATCGCGTCGATCTCACCCTCCAGAACCTCGACGTCGATGTCTCCTCCCCCGCCGCTGTATCCGTCCTGCGATCGGCCGCCGCCCCGCATACCTCCGTCCAACTCGTCCTCAGTCCCGCCCGCGATGCCTGGATCACCTGGAAACCCCGGACCCGCGATGTCGGCAACGAAAAGCCCGTGTTCTTCGCCGACACCTCCCATCTCTTCATCCCCACCGCCGGTCTGGTCGAGGGAATCCATCTGGTCCACATCCGACCCGCCCAGGGCCAACTCTCCGAACTCCTCCTCGAACTCCCTCCCGAAGCCACCGTCACCGACGTCACCGTGGTCGGTAACCCCGAATCCAATCCCGCCCCACCCCGGTTGGCCCTGTGGCGGTTCGACCCCGACTCGCGCCGACTCCGCATCACGCTCGCCGCCGCACAGTCCCATCCGTTCACCCTCCGCGTCCTCTCCCAGTTCGCCACCGGCGCCCTGCCCATGGAGCAACGCATCGCCCTCCCCTCCGTCCTCGGCTCCGCCGGTCAACTCGGCGCCGTCGGTGTCGCCACCGGCACCGATGTCCAGATCGACCGCATTGAGCCCGACCTGTTGACCCCGCTTCAACCCGACGATTTTCCCTCCGTCTCCCTGCTGTCCACCGTCCCGCCCGAAACCCGTCCCACCCTGCGTCGCGCCTTCCGCCACACCGACGCCCGCGGTTCCCTCGTCCTCAACGTCTCCGCCGTCGTTCCCGATATCCGGATCGATTCCCAGGAAACCTTGTCCCTCGGCGAAGACCGCACCGTCCTCGCCGCCAATCTCACCGCCGTCATCACCCGCGCCGGTATCTTCCGCTTCAGCTTCGTCCTCCCATCCGGACTCGATGTCGAAACCCTCTCCGGCCCCGCCCTCAGCCATTGGACCGAGCTCGCCTCCGACACCGGCCGCGTCATCACCCTTCACCTCAACGGTCGCACCGAAGGCGAACACCGCTTCAGCATCCAGCTCACCGGTCCCGGCACCCGCGGACTCACTTCCGTCCCCGTCCCCCGCCTTGCCATCCGCGAAGCCTCCAAACAACAGGGGCAACTCGTCGTCGTGCCCGAACAGGGTCTCCGCCTCCAGATCGCCCAACGCGAAGGCAACACCCAACTCGATCCCGAACGCGCCGGCATCCGACAGAAGGGCGTCCTCGCCTT
>CAZDYB010000297.1:0-5939 GCA_964509045.1 uncultured Akkermansia sp. | reverse complement strand
TGGGGAGCAGTTCATTGGGGACAGGCTCTCCGATGAACTGGCGATACCGGGAGGAAGGAGGCGGAGGAAAGGAGCCTGTCCCCAGAGGGTGGTCGGTGGGGACAGGCTCCCCGTGATCGATAAAGGGTCCGATGGAAATGGGGAGCAGTTCATTGGGGACAGGCTCTCCGATGAACTGGCGATACCGGGAGGAGGGAGGCAGAGGAAGGGAGCCTGTCCCCAGGCGATGGGTGGGGACAGGCTCCGGCAATCCCGAGGGCGGGATCAGGGACTGGGGGTGGGGTAGGTGAAGGGGCGTCAGGGCCACTGCCATACGGGTTCACCGTCGGCTCCCCATTGGGAGATGACTCCGGTGGCGTCGCCGGTGGCGAGTCGGGGGGCTCGGGGATCGGTGGCGAGGGAGAGGAGCCAGTCGGAGGATGCCGGCCAGGAGTGGAGGACCTGATCGCTGGTGGAGTCGATGCGTCGCACGATGCCTTCGGCACCGGCGGAGTAGAGGGATTGTCCGTCGTGGGCGTACGCAAGGGCCAGGATGGAGCCGTGATGATGTCGGACGATCCGGACCATGCGACCGATGCCGGGTTGCCAGATGCGGAGGGTTCGGTCGTCGCCGGCAGTGGCGCAGGTGGGTGGGGTGGCGCCGGGTTGGAAGGCGATGACCTGGGGGGCCTCGGTGTGATGTCCGAAGGAACGGAGGAGCGAAGCGTTCCGCGGCGACCAGACCTTGACCGCGCGGTCGGCGGCGACGCTGACGAGGAGGGAGGTGTCGGGGGCGAAGGCGATGCCGAGGACGCGACCGGAATGGCCGTTGAAGGTGAGGGGGGTTGAAGCGGAATCGGGATCCAGGGCCAGGGACTGGAGTTGGTCGGCGGTTGAATGGATGAGGGATTGTTGATCGGGATGGAGGGCGACGGACTGGATGAGATCGGAGGAGCGGGTCCATCGACGGATCTCGGTTCCGCTGGGGAGAGCGAGTTCGACGATGACACCGGATTCGCCGGGGATGCCGCCGCTGATCCAGAGCCGGGAGGAATCGGGATGGATGGCGAGGCAGGTGATTTTGGGGAGATCGATGGGGATGGTCTTGGGCGGAAGTGGTCGGGTCGAGGGGAAGAGGAGGAGGGAACGGGGTCGGGCGGCAACGAGGAGGGAGGCGTCGGGGGTGAAGGCGAGGGCGGTGACGGGAGCGGGAATGGGTGGAGCGCCCTGAGTGAGGGGGAGGAAGATCAGGGCGAGCAGGAGGGACGAGCCTGGGCGGATCATGTGAGTTCGCGGATGAAGGAGCCCTCGGAGAGGATGCGCATGGGGCGTCCGGAGGGGGTAACGATCTCGGCGGTGGGTTGGACGCCGAGGAGGGTGAGGATGGAGCAGGCGAGGTCCTGGGGGGAAACGGGACGATCGATGGGGGATTCGCCGAAGGTATTGGTGGCGCCGATGACGCGGCCGCCCTGGACGCCACCGCCGGCGAGGGTGACGAAGCCGGCGCGCGGCCAGTGATCGCGTCCACCGGAGGCATTGAGTTTCGGGGTTCGACCGAATTCGCCCATCAACACGACGAGGGTGGAATCGAGGAGTCCGCGTTGGTGGAGATCGGAGATGAGGGCCGAGAAGGCGCGGTCGAGTGCGGGGATCTTGCCGCTGCCGGGGAAGCGGGAATCGGGGAGTTCGCGGGCGATCTGCTGATGGGTATCCCAGCCGGGATCAACGACGGTGACGAACCGGGAACCGGCCTCGACGAGACGCCGGGCGAGGAGACAACCGGTGCCGAGCCGACCGGAGCCATAGGCCTGTCGGGCGGAGGCTGGTTCGTCGGCGAGGGAGAAGGCGTTGCGGGCTTCGGGCGAGGCGATGAGGCGATAGGCCTGTTCGTAGAAAGCGTCGCGATTGCGGATGGCAGGGCTGGAATCGGGGAGGGAAGCGAACCGGTCGAGACGGTCGAGCATGTCGCGTCGGCGGTCGGATCGGTCGAAGGAGACGTTCTCGGGGAGGTTGAGATCGGGAACCTGACCGGGATTGGCGCCGGCGTTGAAAGGGTTGAAGGCGCCGGGGAGGAAACCGGACCGGGCGGCATTGGACTGGCCGCCGACGGCATCGCCGGGGATGGCGATGTAGGGTGGGAGCAGGGGGGGATCCTTGCGGGAGTGCCAGGCGACGATCGAACCGAGACTGGGATGATCGAGGGCGGGGTTGGGGCGATGCCCGGTGAGCAGGAAACGGGAGCCGGTATCGTGATTGCCGAGTTCGTGGGTGAGGGAACGGATGAGGGCGATGTGCTGCATCAACCGGGCGGTGCGCGGCAGATGTTCGCAGAGATGGATTCCTGGAACGGACGAGGGAATGGAGGCGAAGGGACTGCGGACCTCGACGGGGGCGTCGGGTTTGGGATCGAAGGTATCGATGTGGCTGGGGCCGCCATCGAGCCATATGAGGACGCAGGACCTGGCGCGGGATGAAGCGGGCTGGGGTTGGGCGGGAGCCTGTGCCTGGAGTCGGAGGAGACCGGCGAGGCTGAGGCCCAGGGCGGAGAGACCGCCGAGCTGGAGGAACTGGCGGCGCGCGACGCCATCGCAGCGGAGGGTTGAACCGGGGATCCGAGTCGTTGGGTGGAGGTTGGGGGACATCGCGATCAGTGGTTGAAGTGGAACTCGCGGGAATTGAGCAGGGCCCAGAGCAGGTCTTCGGCGAGATCGACGCGACGGGTGCGGTCGGAGAGTCGGCTGGTCCAGGTCTGGAGTTCGGTTGGGGAGGGCGGACGGGACAAGGTATGGAGGTAGAGTTTGCAGACGAGAGCGTCGTTGGATTCCCCGGACTGGAGCCAGAGCGGAAGATTACCGCGGGAGAGGCGTGAATTGAGGGTGGTCCCGTTGAGGAGATGAAGGGCCTGGGCGAGCCCGCCGCCGGCGATTCCGGAAGATTCGCAGGACGCTTCGCGGGAACAGCGGCCGAGGATGTCGAGGGCCTGGGACGGGGTTTGGGAACCGATCAACTGGACGGCGTGATCGACATCGGGTTGATCCGGGAACACTTCGGGGACGCCGGTGGCCTGAACGATCATGTCGAGGAACACGCGGCCATCGGGAGCCTTGAGCAGGGCATGGGAATGGAGCCGGTCATCGGCGACATTGCCGGGGAGGGTTTCCGAGGAGCGTTGATAGGTGGCTGAGGTGACGATGGTCCGGACGAGGCGCCGCAGGTTGAATCCGTTGGAGGCGAAGTCGTGGGCGAGGGCATCGAGGAGATCGGGATGGGTGGCTGGGTTGGTGGGGCGGAGGTCATCGACGGGTTCGACCAGGCCGCGGCCCATGAGATGACGCCAGACGCGATTGACGAAAGCGCGGGCGAACAGGGGGTTTTCGGGGGAGACCAGCCAATCGGCCAGGGCGAGGCGCCGGTCTGATTCCGGACCGATGGGGAATCGTTCGCCGAGAGGGCGTGGGGCGAGGGGACGACCGGATTGGGGATCCTCGACTTCGCCCTGGGAGGCGGTGGTGATGCGTCCGCCGTCGCGTTGGATCCGGGCGAAGAAGGCGGCGAACTGATGGTAATCGGTGCGGGTCCAGCGGTCGGCCGGATGGGCATGGCAACGGGCGCATCCGATGCGTGCGGCGAGGAAGATGGAACCGGCGTGTTCGGCGAGATCGCGGGGATCGTTGGCGAGCAGGGCGAAGGAGGCGGGACCGACATCCTGGACGGAGCCCTGGGCGGTGAGGAGTTGGTGGGCGATGCGATCCCAGGGCGCGTTGGTGGCGATCTGTTGATGGAGCCAGGATTGGAAGGTGCGAGCGGCGGATTCGCCTCCGCGTTTGCCGGAGATCAGCAGGAGATCGGCGAGGTGCATCGACCAGAGGTCGGTGAACTCGGGCGAACGCAGAAGGCGGTCGACGAGGGCGTCGCGGGTCGCGGGGGAATCGCGGGTGATGAAATCGCGGATCAGGGCGGGATCGGGCAATCGCCCGGTGAGGTCGAGATGGATGCGCCGGAGGAATTCGGTGGGCTCGGCGTTTGGGGATGGCGGGATGTTCATGACCTGCAACCGGCGCAGGATGGTTTCGTCGATGTAGTTTCTGGGAACACTGCGGGTGAAGGCGTCGGAGGGGACGGCGTTGGTGAAGGGATGTTCGACGCGGACGGCGGCGACGGCACCGGCGAAGCGGATCATGACGGCGGTGGTGCCGGGGCCGAGGAGGCGGACACTGCCGGAGCGGTCGACCTCGGCGATGGAATCGTCATTGGACGAGTAGAGGGCGAGGGGAGAGACGTCGGTGGACGAGCCGTCGGAGAGGAGGGCGGTGACGCGGATGGGTTGGGGTTCGGAGGATGCGACGGGACGAAGAAGGGCGGGTTGGGCGACGAGTTGGGTGACGACGAGATCGGTGCGGCCGATGGGCGCGCCCTGGGCGATCCATAGCTGGAGGAGGAGGGTATCGGGTGAATCGGATCGGAGCCGGCGTCCGCCTTCATGATCGAGTTGGTCGGTGGCCTTGCGAAGGAGGAGGCTTTGGGCGGGTTGTGAGAAGTCGATGCGACGGGCGCCGAGTTCGCGGGTGATGCTCGCATGATCGAGCTCGGGTGCGTAGCCGAGGAGGCTGAGTTTGAATCCGCCCTGGCCGGTGGCAGCGCCGTGACAGGCGCCGCCGTTGCATCCGGCCTTGGTGAGGATGGGCAGGATGCGGAGATGAAAGTCGAGGGGGGGATTGGTGCTGGCGTGGGTGGTCGGGAGGATGAGGAGGGAAAGGAGGAGGAGGAAGAGATGGAGTCTCCTGACGTCGCCGGCCAGATCGCCGGCCACGTAAGCTGGCACGTTGTTGGCCAGGGGGCTCATGGGGCCTTCTGAAGCGACTGGAGGAACTCGGCGCCGAGCCTGCGCGAATAGGCGGTGCCGTAGCGGTCGCCGAAGTGGAGTACGCGGGTCCAGCCATCGATGGCCTGTTGTCGGAGGGCGGGATCGGTTCCGATGTGTTTCTTCACCTCGGCGAGGACGGAATCGACGGTGGCGTCGTCGTTGGTGGGCCGGATGAAGCTTCGGAGCAGGCCCTGGAGGATGGGGTCGGAGGGGACGGCACCGGGGAATGGATCCTTGGCCGGGGTGGCGTTGGTGCTGGAGGCGCGATCGCGGGTCATCCGCTCCGTGCGCCCTCCCTGGGGACCGGCGAGGAGGGCCTGGGCGGAGGGTGGATTGGTGTCGCCGCAGAGTTGGGCGAGGGCGGCGATGATGCGGGGGGCATCGGCGATGCCGGGTTGGACGAGGGCGAAGTTGGTGACGACGCGATTGTCGCGGGCACCGATGACGGTCATGAGGCATTCCTTGTTGAGACCGTAATTACCGGGGCCTTCGGCGCCGTCGAGGGAGAGGCCGACGGGGGCCTGGAGACGGAGGGAACCTGAGGCGGCCTTGACGCGTTGTTCGCCGGTGATCCGGTCGGGTTGGAGGAAGACGATCTCGGTGCGGAGACGGGAGGCGTTGGAGGCGCCGTAGGAGTCGATGGTGCGGAGGAGGGGGACGAGGGAACGTTCGATGCCGTGGAGGAAGACGATGGCGGTGGGGGCGCCTTGATGGAGGGTGATGGGATCCCGTTCTGAACCGGCACCGGATCCGTGGAGGGCGGCGACCTTGAACGGGGTGATCTTCTCGTTGGGTTGGGGGCCGGAGAACACGGGATCTGCAGCGGCAAGCGCGGTGGCGGCCAGGAGAGCGAAGGCGAAGGTGACGCTGCGAGGCATGATGAAGGGGTACTGGCAACGGTGGTGAATGGGAAGGCGGGATTGGAGATGGGGCGGCGGGGGGCAGGGGGCGATGTGGAGACACATGAATGGAAGGGAGAACGCTGAAGAGGGACCGGCCTGTTCCCGCCCGCAAAGGTTCTCCACCCCGGTGGATGGCAGAGAGTGCTGCAACCCCTTCAGGGTTGATTGGCCATCCTGACCGGAACCCGGGGTGT
>CAZDYB010000296.1:0-5968 GCA_964509045.1 uncultured Akkermansia sp. | reverse complement strand
CGACACCGACCTGCGGGGTGGTTCCCGCGCTCCCGGGCCACGGAGCCTGTCCCCAACCACAATCCCGCATCGTACTCGTACTCGTACTCGAATCCCCCTGCCGGATCCCCCGGCACCCTGGGGGAGGTTTCGCGAGCCTGTCCCCAGAGGATCGGGTTACGACACCGACCTGCGGGGTGGTTCCCGCGCTCCCGGGCCACGGAGCCTGTCCCCATGGAGAAGATTGAGAATCACCCCGACCGACGGCAGTCTTTGCCCATGTCGTTTCGTCATGAAACCGCGGCCGTCCTTCTCGCCGTCGCCCTGTGCACCGGTTGCACCCTTTCTCCCCGGATGAATCCCACCCAATCCACCCTCCAGTATCCGCCCACCCAACGCACCGACGTCGTCGACACCTACCACGGCACCGCCGTTCCCGATCCGTATCGTTGGCTCGAAGACGACAATGCTCCGGCGACCAAGGCCTGGGTCGAGGCCCAGAACGCCGTCACCTCCGCCCATCTCCAATCCATTCCCCAGCGCGCCGCCATCCGGTCGCGCATGACCGCCCTCATCAACTACGAACGCTTCGGCACCCCCTTCAAACGCGGCGGCCGCTATTTCTACTCCCGCAACAACGGCCTCCAGAACCAGGACGTCTGGTTCACCACCCCTTCCCTCGACGCCGATCCCGTTGTCCTGCTCGATCCCAATACCCTCTCCACCGATGGCACGGTGTCCGTTGCCGGGCCTTCCCCCAGCGAAGACGGGCGTTACCTCGCCTATCAGGTCTCCGCCAGCGGCAGTGACTGGCGCGAGATCCGCGTGCGCGATGTCGCCTCGGGCAAGGATCTGTCGGACCGGGTTGAATGGGTGAAGTTTTCCGGCCTGTCCTGGAAGAAGGATGGCTCGGGTTTCTTCTACAGCCGTTACGACGCCCCTCCCAAGGACGCCGCCCTCACCCAGGTCAACGAATACCAGAAACTCTGCTTCCATCGCATCGGCACCCCCCAAACCGACGATGTCGTCGTCTATCAACGCCGGGATCATCCGCGCTGGGGCTTCGGCGGCGGCGTCACCGAAGACGGGCGTTACCTCATCATCAACGTCAGCGAAGGCACCGATCCCAGGAACCGCGTCTTCTACCAGGACCTCACCCAACCCGCCTCCCCCGTCGTCGAGTTGCTCACCGATTTCGATGCCAGCTATGACTTCGTCGACAACGTCGGCCCGGTGTTCTGGTTCAAGACCGATCTCGACGCACCCCGCGGTCGGATCATCGCCATCGATACCCGTCATCCCGAACGTTCCAACTGGAAGGAGATCGTGCCCCAATCCGAAGCCACCCTCACCCAGGCCGGTGTGGTTGGGGGACGGTTGGTTGCCGAATACCTCAAGGACGCCCGCAGCCAGGTACGCCTGTTCCAGCTCGATGGCTCGCCCGACCGCGAACTGACCCTGCCCGGCATCGGATCCGCCGGCGGATTCGGCGGACGGCGCGATGACCCGGAAACCTTCTTCAGCTTCACCGGCTATACTTCCCCCGGCCGGATCTACCGCCACGACATTGTCTCCGGCACCACCACCCTCTGGCGCGAACCCAAGGTCGACTTCAATCCCGACGCCTTCGAAACCAGACAGGTCTGGCTCACCAGTCGCGACGGCACCCGGCTCCCCATGTTTGTCACCCATCGGAAGGGCCTGAAGCTGAACGGGGACAATCCCACGCTCCTGTACGGATACGGCGGCTTCAACATCTCGATCACGCCCACGTTCAGCGTCGCCAACCTCGTCTGGATGGAAATGGGCGGCGTCTATGCCGTCGCCACGTTGCGTGGCGGCGGTGAATACGGCGAGGAATGGCATCAGGCCGGCACCAAACTCCGGAAGCAAAACGTGTTCGACGACTTCATCGCCTCCGCCGAATGGCTGGTGCGCAGCGGTTATACCCGGCCCGCCCGCCTCGCCATCCAGGGCGGCTCCAACGGCGGTCTGCTGGTCGGCGCCTGCATGACCCAGCGACCCGACCTCTTCGGCGCCTGCCTACCCGCCGTTGGCGTCATGGACATGCTCCGATTCCACCAGTTCACCATCGGCTGGGCGTGGAAAAGCGATTACGGCTCGAGCGAAAATCCCGAGGAATTCAAGGCGCTGCTCGCCTATTCCCCCTACCACAACCTCAAGCCCGGCGTCGCCTACCCCGCCACCCTCGTCACCACCGCCGATCACGACGACCGCGTCGTGCCCGCCCATAGCTTCAAGTTCGCCGCGCGCCTTCAGGAAATGCACTCCGGCCCCAACCCCGTCCTCATCCGCATCGAGACCAAGGCCGGACATGGCGCCGGCAAACCCACCGCCAAACTCATCGAGGAACGCTCCGACCAACTCGCCTTCCTCACCCGTCAGTTCGAGATGAAGGCCCCACAACACTGATCCGCGCCCCATCCCCCCATGCGATTCCTCGCCCGCAGCTTCAACGACCAGGGCAACGCCGCTTCCCTCGCCGGCAATCCCGCCGAGGCCGAACGTCTCTGGCGCCAGGCCGTCACCGTCGACCCCTCCTTCTCCGCCGCCTGGTTCAATCTCGGCCTTCTCCACAAGCAAACCCGGCGATGGACCGATTGCCTCCGCTGCAATCGCGAGGCCGTCCGCGCCGACCCAAAGAACCGCGGCGCCTGGTGGAACCTCGGCATCGCCGCCACCGCACTCCGTCGCTGGCCCGATGCCCGACGCGCCTGGTCCGCCCATCAGGTCCGCCTGCCCCAAGGCATCGGCGCCCCCGATGGCGACTTCGGATCCATCCCCGTCCGTCTCCCCGCCACTCCGAACCCCGGCCCCATCGTCTGGGGCCGCCAACTGGATCCTGCCCGGGTCCGCCTTGAAGAAACCCCACCGGAAGATTCGCCATTTCATCTCGGCGACATCGTCCTCCGCGACGGCGCACCCGAAGGCCAGATCACCGTCGAAGGCCAGTCCGTCCCCGTTTTCCCCGTGATCGAACTCTGGCAGGCATCCGGCCCCATTCCCTGATGATGGCGCCTTTCTTGACCATCCTTGAGGCATGCATAGTCTCGACCCGATGTCGTCGATGCCCCGTCTGATCGGACTTTTCCTCGCGCTGGCCGGATTCGCCGCCCATGCCGCTGACCGCCCCCAGGGCCTCACCCTGTCCCTTGCCTCCGGTTCGACCACCGACCACGTCGTCTGGCCCAACGCACAACTCCACGTTCCCGCCGGCGACTCCGCTTCCCCCTTCCTCCCACCAGGCCCCTTCACCGCCACCTGGTCCGGTCTCGTCGCCGTCGAACTCCGCTCCGATTACAGGTTCCACATCGAAGGCGCCGGTGAAGTCCGCCTCTCCCTCAACGGCAACGAAGTCCTCAACGGGAAACTCTCCCCCACCAACTCCCTCTCCAGCGAACCCGTCCGCCTCACCAAGGGCACCAACGCACTCCTCCTCACCTACACCAGCCCCGCCCAGGGCGATTCCTTCGTCCGCCTCTACTGGTCCAATCCCGAAACCCCACGCAATCCCATCCCCGGCGCCGTCCTTTCGCACATCCCCTCCGATTCCCTCCGCGCTGCGGAACGCGCCCATGCCGGTCGCGACCTTTTCGCCGATGCCCGTTGCGTCCGATGTCATGAGGTCGGCGCCACCCCGCGCATGCCCGATCTCGATCTCGATGCCCCCGCCCTCACCGGCATCGGCAGCCGACGTGGCCACGGTTGGCTCGTCGATTGGGTCCTCAATCCCCACTCGCTCCAGCCGGGCACCATCATGCCCGCGGTTTTCAAGGGGCCCGATGCCCGCGCCAATGCCGAAGCCGTCGCCGCCTTCCTCTCCTCGCTCTCCGGGCCAGCGCCCGAACCGGTGCCCGACGGCGATGCCGAAGCCGGCCGCGCACTCTACGAAAAGCTGCTGTGCGCCACTTGCCACAATCCGCCGGATGCCACCGAACCCGATCCCACGAAGATCTCGCAGAAGAACGTGAAGGCGAAGTTCAAGCCGGGTGCACTCGCCGACTTCCTCCTCAAGCCTTCCCGTCACTACGCCTGGATCCGCATGCCGGATTTCAAGCTCTCCCCGGCCGAAGCTTCCCATCTCGCCGCCCATCTCCTCGCCCATGCCGCCGAGGGCACCGCCGGTTCCGGACCCGATGACGAAGCTCTCCGCAGCAAGGGCCGCAAGCTGGTCGAATCCTCCGGTTGCCTGAACTGCCACTCCCTCGAAGGCGCCAAGTCTTCCCTCGCCGCCAAACCCCTCTCCGATATCCCCGCCGCCCGCTGGACCGCCGGTTGCCTCGCCGATTCGATCCCGGATTCCTCCCCGGCCCCGGCCTACCGATTCACGGCGGAACAACGCGACAACCTCCGCGCCTTCGCCGCCACCGACCGACTTTCCCTCACCCGCCATACCGCCGCCGACTTCCTCAACCGCCACTCCACCCACCTGCAATGCACCGCCTGTCATGGGCATCATGAGGAGTTCCCTTCCTGGGACATCCTCGGCGGCAAACTCCGACCCGAATGGGCCGGCCCCTTCATCGCCGGTCAGGATCCGTGGAAACCCCGGCCCTGGCTGGAAGCCCGCATGCCTGGTTTCCCCGCCTACGCCCGGCACCTCGCCGAAGGTCTGGCCACCCGGCACGGTCTGCCGCCCGTCACCCCCGCCGATGCACCGCCGGTGGCGGCCGACATCGAGAACGGCCGCAAGCTCGTCAGTGCGAACGGAGGATTCTCCTGCACCTCGTGCCACGGCGTCGGCGAGTTCGGCGCGACTGCCGTGTTCGAAGCCCCGGGCATCAATCTCGCCTGGTCGGTCCAACGCCTCCAACAGGAGTACTACCAACGTTGGCTCCGCAGTCCCATGAGCGTGGATCCCAACACCAAGATGCCCGGTTACTTCGACGAGGAAGGCAACAGCCCGCTCCCCGAGTTCTACGAAGGCAACGGGCCCAAGACCATCCACGCCGTCTGGCAATACCTGCAACTCGGCCCAAAAGCTCCCACTCCAGAGTGATCCCCCCCTCGCACCGCTTGAATTGCCCCGACAAAAACCCCGGACTCATCCCGTGAACCGTCGCGCCTTCCTTTCCCGTTCCGCCGCCACCGCCGCCACCCTCGCCGGGGCTTCCTCCCTCACCCCGGCCGCCGCCGCCCCAGCCACCGCGGCACCACCCATCAAGCTCGGTATCGCCAGTTATTCCTACTGGCACTTCAAGACCCAGCGCGTCCCCATCGAAACCGTCATCGACAAGGCCGCCCAACTCGGTGTCTCCGGCGTCGACATCCTCCATCGCCAGATGGACATCCCCGAGAAGGAACCCCTCACCGCCGATCACCGCTCCTATCTCGCCCGGCTCAAACGCCACGCCTTCAAACAGGGCATCGATCTCGTCGCCCTTTCCATCCATCAGGACTTCGTCGATCCCGATCCCGCCTATCGCCGCCAACAGGTCGAACACACCCTCAAATGCATCGAGATCGCCTATGCCCTCGGCGTCCCCTGCATCCGCCTCAATTCCGGCCGATGGAATACCATCGCCTCCTTCGATGACCTCATGAAGGCGCGCGGCATTGAGCCCGTGTTGCCCGGCGTGTCCGAAGACGAGGGCTTCAAGTGGTGCCAGGACTGCATCCAGGAATGCCTCGCCAAGGCCGCCGAATGCGGCGTGATCCTCGCCCTCGAAAATCACTGGGGCCTGACCCGCACCCCTGAAGGACTCATCCGCATCCTCGACGCCATCCCCTCTCCCTGGCTGGGCGGTCTCATGGACACCGGCAATTTCCTCGAAGACCCCTATCCCAAGCTGCGCCAGATCGCTTCCCGCACCGTCTATGTGCAGGCCAAGACCTATCCCGGCGGCGGCGAATGGTACACGCTCGACCTCGATTACAAACGCATCGCCGGCATCCTGAAAGAGGCCGGCTATACCGGCTATGTCTCCCTCGAGATGGAAGGCAAGCAGGACCCCGACATCGCCGTCCC